>NZ_AKJQ01000064.1:0-38434 GCF_000282255.1 Pseudomonas sp. GM25
CCGGGGGGGAGCCGTTGATTCGCCCCGGCGTCGTCGGGTTGTGCAAGCAGATCGCCGCCCTGCCCGGCCTGCGCGAACTGTGCCTGACCACCAACGGCTCGCAACTCGGCAAACTCGCCAGTCCGCTGTTCGACGCCGGGGTCAAACGCCTCAACGTCAGCCTCGACAGCCTCGATGCCGCGCGCTTCAAGCAGATGACCCGCACCGGCGACCTGGCTCAGGTGATCGACGGCATCGACGCCGCACGCGCCGCCGGATTTACCCGCACTAAACTCAACTGCGTGGTGATGCAGGGCCGCAACGATCACGAGATCAACGATCTGGTGCAGTTCGCCATCGAACGGGATCTGGATATTTCCTTCATCGAGGAAATGCCGCTGGGCATCATCAGCGAACACAGCCGCGCCGAGTCGTTCTTTTCCAGCACCCAGGTGCGCGAAAAGATCGCCGAACGCTACACCCTGATCGACTCCGCCGAATCGACCCAGGGCCCGTCGCGCTACTGGCGGCTGGCGGAAGCGCCGCACATCCGGCTGGGTTTCATCTCGCCCCACAGCCACAACTTCTGCGGCACCTGCAACCGGGTGCGACTGACCGTCGAGGGGCGTTTGCTACTGTGTCTGGGGAACGAGCATTCGGTGGATCTGAAAGCGGTGCTGCGCGCCCATCCGGGTCAACCGGAACGGCTGGAGAAAGCCATCATCGAAGCGATGAAGCTCAAGCCTTACCGGCACAACTTTGAAGTGAACGACGACGTGCAAGTGGTGCGCTTCATGAACATGACCGGCGGCTGATCCGCCACGTTTCCAAGGCAGAGAGCCGCATGATCATCCGACCCAAGGTCAATCAATTCGCCATTCTCTTTACCCTCAAAGGCTCGATTGCCAAGCGCATCGCCCTGCGCGCCCTGATGGTCACGCTGCTGGCGTCGGCCATCGTGCTGGTGGAAATGCTCCACCCGAGCAACTTCACCAAGGTCAACGCCACGCCGTTCACCTTGCTTGGTCTGTCGCTGTCGATCTTCATGAATTTTCGCAACAACGCCTGCTACGACCGCTGGTACGAAGCGCGCAAGGCCTGGGGCGAAGTGATCGTGCATGTGCGCTCGGTGATCCGCGAGACTCATGTGATCCGCGAATCGGCGCAGCGCCGTCTGTTGCTGCTCAACCTCGCAGGTTTCGCCCATGCGCTGAATGCGCGGTTGCGCCGGGAAGATGAAGCCGCCGCCAGCGCCGAATGGATCACCCCGCAGCACGATGCGCAGGTGCCGGACTACAGCGGGCGCATCCTGCAGACGGTGGGTCAGCAATGCTCCGATCTGCACGAATCAGGCGATCTCAGCGAATGGCGCTACATGCTGCTGGCCAATCACCTGACCAGCCTGACCCAGGCGCAGGCGGTGTGCGAGCGGATCAAGAACACGCCGCTGCCCTTCCCTTACACCTTGCTGCTGCACCGCACGATTTACCTGTTCTGCATCCTGCTGCCGTTCGCCATGGCCGAACCGCTGGGCTGGCTGACACCGCTGTTCACGGCGATTGTCAGCTACACGTTTTTTGGGCTGGATGCGATTGCCGATGAGCTGGAAGACCCGTTCGGCCGGGATGAAAACGACTTGCCGACCGATGCGCTGGTGCGGGGTATCGAGCGGGATATTCTCTCGGAGCTGGGGACCGAGCCGTTGCCGCCGGCGCTGAAACCGGTGGACTACGTCCTCAGTTAATCGACTGCCTCCCCCTTTGGGAAAAGGAAGTCATCAATCCAGATGCGCCCAGGTCATGCGAAACGATGCGCCGCCCCACGGTGAATCGCCGACCTCGACCTGCCCGCCATGGGATTGCGACACCCGCCGCACCAGTGCCAGGCCTAGGCCGAAGCCGCCCGTGCGGCGGTCACGGCTGGCGTCCAGGCGCGAGAACGGTTCGAAAATTTTCTCCCGTCCTTCCAGCGGCACGCCCGGCCCGTCGTCGTTGACCTGCACTTCGTATTGATCGCCGATGCGCACCAGCGACACCTCGACCCGCTGCTCGGCATAGCGAATGGCATTGCGCAGCAGATTGATCACCGCCCGCGCCATGAAGCGCGGCTCGATCCGCACTTCATCGACCCGGCAATCAACGATCAACAACTGCACCCCGGCCGCCTCGGCTTCCAGTGCCACGCTGCCGACCACGCTGTCGAGCCAGTTGGCCGCCTGGATATTTTCGCGGGTGATCACCGTCGCGCCACGTTCGAGGCTGGCGTAGGTCAGCAGTTCGGAGACCATTTCTTCCAGCTCGCCGAGGTCGGCGTACATGTCGGCGATCAGTTCGCGGTTCTGGCTGGCGTCCGGTTGCTGCTTGAGCTGATCGAGCTCGAACGACAACCGGGCAATCGGCGTGCGCAGTTCGTGGGAGACCGCGTTGGTCAGTTCGCGCTGGTTGGCGATCAGGCCTTCGATGCGCGCTGCCATCAGGTTGAAGTGGCCGGCCAGGTCGCGGATGTTCGAGCGTTTGGACAGCTGGATCCGCACCGAAAGATCGTTGTCGCCGAAGCGCTCGGCGGCCAGCCGCAGCTTTTCCAGATCGCGCCAGTGCGGGCGAACCCAGAAATACAGGACGATGCCGAGCAGCACGGCCAGCATCAGGTAGGCCCCGGCAATGTAGAACGGCATCAGGCTCGGTTCGGGCGGCAGCTTGATACTGAGCAACTGCGAACCACCGTCGATATTGCTGATGAACTGGGTGTAGTCATCGCGGATCACCAGCAGATCCTGGGCCAGTTCGGCTTTCTCCTGATCGTTGAGGTTCAGTTGGTCAGCCTCGACCAGGCTCAGCGTCAGCCCGTAGTGCGGCCGCAATGCTTCCAGTTGCGCCTCGCGCGCTGCGCCCTGCTGGTCGCGCATGTGTTCGATCAGCGACCACGCCTGTCCGCGTACCGCCTCACGGTTGTAGGCCTGCATCTGGTTGTCGAGCAACGCGTTGAAGGTGTGTTCGACGGTTTGCAGCGCCGCCACCAGCCCGACCGTCATCACCAGAAACAGCCCGAGAAATAACCGCAGCATCTACAACTCCCACGCGAACGGATTGAACAGGTAACCCTTGCCCCACACGGTCTTGATGCAGACCGGCTCGCGAGGGTTGTCCTTGAGTTTGTTGCGCAACTTGCTGATGTACACGTCGACGCTGCGGTTGAGGCCATCGAAGGCGATGCCGCGCATGCGGTTGAGAATGTCATCGCGCGACAGGATCTTGCCGGCAGCGCTGGCCAGCAGCCACAGCAGCTCGAATTCCATGGTGGTCAGCTCGATCAGCTCGCCCGCCAGACGCACTTCGCGGCAACTGCGATCAATGATCAGGTTGCCGAACTCCAGCGAACTCACTACGCCGCTTTCCGGGACTTGCCGGCGCTGCAAGGCACGCAGGCGCGCGAGCAGGACGGGCGGCTTGATCGGTTTGATCACGTAGTCGTCGGCCCCGGACTCCAGGCCCAGAATATGGTCGAGGTCGTCTTCCTTGGCCGTCAGGATGACAATCGGCGTGTCCGACACGCTGCGGATTTCCCGGCACACGTGCAGGCCGCTCTGCCCCGGCAGCATCAGGTCGAGCACCACCACCTTGGGCTTGAATTCAAGAAACGCGGCCACGGCCAGATCGCCGCGATGCACGGTGCGCACCTCGTAGCCGTGTTGTTCGAGAAAATGGGCGATCAGCGCAGCCAGCCGCTCATCGTCTTCCACCAGCAGGACTCTGCCAAAACCCAGGTTATCCATAACAACCGCCGCCAACCGCTTTGTGAAGTGGGCGACATTATGCGGGCATTCAATGGCGAGACGTTTACCGCAGGCAGCAAAAACCGGCCTCCGGGGCCGGTTTTCGTTGAAGTTTCATACTCTTAAGAGTTTTTAACAATTCATGCCGCGACGGGTACACCGCTGTGGAAACGGAATTCTTCGTCCGGCGATTCGATCAGGTCCTGCTCGGCGGCGCGGACTCTCTCGATCACCTGCGCGATGTCCTTGGCGTCACCGTATTGGTAGGCCAGTTTCAGGTAACCCTGAAAATGCCGGGCCTCGCTTTTCAGCAGGCCGAAGTAGAACTTGCCGAGTTCTTCGTCCAGATACGGCACCAGCGCTTCGAACCGCTCGCAACTGCGCGCTTCGATGAAGGCGCCGACCACCAGGGTGTCGACCAGTTTCACCGGTTCGTGACTACGCACCACTTTGCGCAGGCTCGAAGCATAACGGCCGGCGTGCAGCTGGCGCAGTTCGATCTTGCGCCGCTTCATGATGCGCATCACCTGTTCGTGGTGCACCAGTTCTTCCCGGGCCAGACGCGACATCATGTTGATCAGATCGACATGGGAATGGTACTTGGCGATCAGGCTCAACGCGGTGCTGGCGGCCTTGAACTCGCAGTTCTTGTGGTCGATCAGCAGGGTTTCCTGATCGGCCAGCGCGGCTTCAACCCAGGCGTCGGGCGTGCGGCAACCAAGGAATTCGTGGATTTCGGGAAGGATCATGGGGCTCACGGTCAAAAGGTGTTCGAGCGAAGGGCGCCGATTATACCGGCCTGCCCGCAGACCACCAGCCGCCCGCGTTGATATGCATCAAGTCGCAGACGGATGCGCAGCAACTATAGTTGTGCAACGCCGTGCCTTTTCATTGCTGGAGACTCACTCATGCAAGCCATTCGCAGCATTCTGGTGGTCATCGAACCCGAACACGCGGAAAGCCTGGCGCTCAAGCGCGCCAAGCTGATCGCCGGGGTGACCCAGGCCCATCTGCACCTGCTGGTCTGCGACAAGAAGCACGATCACGCCGGCATGCTCAGCGTGCTCAAGGCCGCACTTTTGGCGGACGGCTACAGCGTCACCACCGAGCAGGCGTGGAACGAGAGCCTGCACGAAACCATCATCGACGTGCAGCAGGCCGAAGGCTGCGGGCTGGTGATCAAGCAGCACTTCCCCGACAGCTCGCTGAAAAAGGCCCTGCTGACCCCGGCGGACTGGAAACTGCTGCGCCATTGCCCTACTCCGGTGCTGCTGGTGAAAACCGCCGGTTCGTGGAAGGACAAAGTGATTCTGGCAGCGGTCGACGTGGGCAATGCCGATGGCGAACACCGTCATCTGCACACCACGATCATCGACCATGGCTTCGACATCGCCAGCCTGGCCAAGGGGCATCTGCACGTGATTACCGCTCATCCGTCGCCGATGCTGTCAGCGGCCGACCCGACGTTCCAGCTCAAGGAAACCATCGAGGCGCGCTATCGCGAGCAATGCCGGGCGTTTCAGGCTGAATTCGATATCGATGACGCTCACCTGCACGTCGAGGAAGGTCCGGCGGATGTGCTGATTCCGTTCATGGCGCACAAGCTGCAGGCGGCGGTGACGGTGATTGGCACGGTGGCGCGCAGCGGGGTATCCGGTGCGTTGATCGGCAATACGGCCGAACAGGTGCTGGATCAACTGGAAAGCGATGTGCTGGTGCTCAAACCGCAGGAGGTTGAAGACCATCTGGTGGAGTTGGCGGTGAAACATTAAGCATTGTTGTGATCCTGTGGCGAGCGTGTTCGCCACAGGTAATGCTCAGTCGCCCAGCGCATCCTTGAGGAAACCGGGGGCGATGTAGCGCTGATAGTGCGCTTCCGACAGCAGGAAAAATTCCCGATCAATGGCATCGCGCAGTTCCGGCAGGTTCCAGTCGCGAAACTCCGGCAGCAGCACCATTCCGTAGGCTTCCAGATTAATGATCACCCGCGCGCCCCGGGCGATCAGCTGATACGCCCAGCAATATTGCGACTGATGCGGCACGAAGCGGATCTTGCGCTGTTCCAGCTGCTGACGCAGGCGCGCCGGATCGAAGACCTCGACCTTGCTGGCCATCACTTGTGACAGCAATTGCTCAAGACGCAGCCAGACCGCGCGCTTTTCTTCCTCGTTGTAACCGTTCCAGTGGATCACTTCGTGGTGGAAACGCTTGCAGCCACGGCACACCAGATCACCGTAAACGGTGGAGCAGAGGCCGACGCAGGGGGTCTTGATGGTCTGATTGGGCATAGAATGGGCAAAACACTTGAAACGCGGAACAGGTCGGCATGTTAGCCCTTTGTCCGGCATTCATCACCCCTCAAACGTCAGGGACAAGCGCTGGATCAAGGTTTGCCCCAGCCGCGCACAACGCAACCAAAGTCCAATAGAGCGCGACTTACCTTTAAATTTTTTTTGCCGTAGAATCAGCCAGCCTTTTTAGGCGCCAATGTCCGTTAGAAGCTGTTTTCAAAGCGTCACGAGCACAGTCGTTCCTTCAGAGCGGTGTTGGCGTAAGGTTTTTCCAGCGGGGAAAAGCCAAACGCCAACCCTCATCAGCTCCCCGTTCTGCAGGCGTAAAACTTTGAAAGCAGCTTCTGTAAGGAATTGCCGGTAATTCTGGCCGAACGACCCACAACGTCGTGAGGAGCATGAGTACGGCAATTTCGGGATGAGCGTCCCGGACACCCATTTGGGACCACTGATGAGGGTAATAACTGTGCTTGAAGCCTACCGCAAACATATCGAAGAGCGTGCAGCCCTGGGTATCGTTCCCCAGCCGCTTAACGCCGAACAAACTGCAGGCCTGGTCGAGCTGCTGAAGAATCCTCCGGCTGGCGAAGAAGCTTTCCTCGTTGACCTGATCACCAATCGCGTACCACCAGGAGTGGACGAAGCCGCCTACGTCAAGGCCGGTTTCCTCTCCGCACTGGCCAAGGGCGAAGTCTCCTCCCCTCTGCTGGACAAGAAGCGCGCTGTAGAACTGCTCGGCACCATGCAGGGCGGCTACAACATCGTGACCCTGGTTGAACTGCTGGACGACGCCGAGCTGGCGCCAGTGGCTGCCGAAGAACTCAAGCACACCCTGCTGATGTTCGATGCCTTCCACGACGTGGCTGAAAAAGCCAAGAACGGCAACGTTCACGCCAAGGCCGTGCTGCAATCCTGGGCTGACGGCGAGTGGTTCAAGAAGCGCCCTGTGCTGGCCGACAAGATCAGCCTGCGCGTCTTCAAGGTGACTGGCGAAACCAACACCGACGACCTGTCCCCTGCCCCAGACGCCTGGTCGCGTCCTGACATCCCGCTGCACGCCCTGGCCATGCTGAAAATGGCCCGTGACGGCATCGTTCCGGACGAGCAAGGCAAGACCGGCCCGATGAAGCAGATCGAAGAAATGCGCGGCCAGGGCTTCCCTATCGCCTACGTCGGTGACGTGGTCGGTACCGGTTCCTCGCGTAAATCGGCGACCAACTCGGTTCTGTGGTTCTTCGGCGACGACATCCCTTACGTGCCGAACAAGCGCGCTGGCGGTTTCTGCTTCGGCAGCAAAATCGCTCCGATCTTCTACAACACCATGGAAGATGCCGGCGCACTGCCAATCGAGTTCGACGTATCGAACATGAACATGGGCGACGTGATCGACCTGTACCCGCACGCAGGCAAAGTCTGCAAGCACGGTACCGACGAAGTCATCACCACCTTCGAAATGAAGACCCCGGTCCTGCTGGACGAAGTCCGCGCCGGCGGCCGTATCCCGCTGATCATCGGCCGTGGCCTGACCGAGAAGGCTCGCGCCGAACTGGGTCTGCCAGCGTTCGACCTGTTCAAGAAGCCTGAAGCACCGGCTGAAAGCACCAAGGGCTTCACCCTGGCGCAGAAAATGGTCGGCAAGGCTTGCGGTCTGGCAGAAGGCAAAGGCGTTCGTCCTGGCACCTACTGCGAACCGAAAATGACCACCGTAGGTTCTCAGGACACCACCGGTCCAATGACCCGTGACGAACTGAAAGACCTGGCGTGCCTGGGCTTCTCCGCTGATCTGGTGATGCAGTCCTTCTGCCACACCGCGGCTTATCCAAAGCCGATCGACGTGACCACCCACCACACCCTGCCTGACTTCATCATGACCCGCGGCGGTGTTTCCCTGCGTCCGGGCGACGGCATCATCCACTCGTGGCTGAACCGCATGCTGCTGCCGGACACCGTCGGTACCGGTGGTGACTCGCACACCCGTTTCCCGATGGGCATCTCGTTCCCGGCCGGTTCCGGTCTGGTCGCGTTCGCCGCTGCCACCGGCGTCATGCCGCTGGACATGCCGGAATCGATCCTGGTGCGCTTCAAAGGCAAAATGAAACCTGGCATCACCCTGCGTGACCTGGTTCATGCCATTCCTTACTTCGCCATCCAGAACGGTCTGCTGACCGTCGAGAAGAAAGGCAAGAAAAACGCCTTCTCCGGCCGCATCCTGGAAATCGAAGGCCTGGAAGGTCTGACCCTGGAACAGGCTTTCGAACTGTCCGACGCCTCGGCCGAACGTTCGGCTGCCGGTTGCACCATCAAGCTGTCGAAAGAATCGATCACCGAGTACCTGCAGTCCAACGTCACCTTGCTGCGCTGGATGATCGGCGAAGGCTACGGCGATGCGCGTACCCTGGAGCGTCGTGCTCAAGCGATGGAAGCCTGGATCGCCAACCCGCAACTGATGGAAGCCGATGCCGACGCCGAATACGCCGAAGTCATCGAAATCGATCTGGCCGACATCAGCGAGCCTGTACTGTGCGCGCCGAACGACCCGGACGACGCCCGTCTGCTGTCCAGCGTTGCTGGCGAGAAGATCGACGAAGTGTTCATCGGTTCGTGCATGACCAACATCGGTCACTTCCGCGCTGCCGGTAAGCTGCTGGATCAGGTCAAGGGTCAGCTGCCAACCCGTCTGTGGCTGTCGCCGCCGACCAAGATGGACGCTCACCAACTGACCGAAGAAGGCTACTACGGCATCTACGGCAAGGCCGGCGCCCGCATGGAAATGCCAGGCTGCTCGCTGTGCATGGGTAACCAGGCACGCGTTGAGCCGAACAGCACCGTGGTGTCGACTTCGACCCGTAACTTCCCGAACCGTCTGGGCGACGGCGCGAACGTCTACCTGGCCTCGGCTGAGCTGGCGTCCGTTGCTTCGATCCTGGGTCGCCTGCCCACCGTCGAGGAGTACATGGAATACGCTGGCAAGATCGACAGCATGGCGGCCGACGTTTACCGCTACCTGTCCTTCGACCAGATTGCCGAGTTCCGTGAAGCTGCTGCGAACGCCAAGATCCCTGTCGTTCAAGCCTAACGCTGCAACGCAATGAAGAACGCCGCCCATCGCGAGATGTGCGGCGTTTTTTTATGCCTGCTGAACGGCTGGCGCTGATCGTTCGCGTGGGAACGATCAATTACAAACCATAGAGGCACAAAAAAGGCCGACCTGCGAGGCAGATCGGCCTTTCTTTTTCACAAGATCAAACGGGATCTTGTGTTGAACCTCAAGCAGTCAGCGAATAGATCAACGCCGAAATCGCCACCAGACCCACCGCGGTGACAAACACGTTCGACATCTGCCCACGATAACGGGCCATCGCCGGCACTTTACGGATCGCGTACATCGGCATCAGGAACAGGATCGCCGCGATGACCGGGCCACCGATGGTTTCGATCATGCCGAGGATGCTCGGGTTCAGGGTCGCCACGATCCAGCACACCACCAGCATGAAGGCCGCCACGATACGGTCCAGGGCCTTGGCGCCCGGACGCTTGCCGCTTTTGACGATCAAGCCTTTCAAGCCTTCGCTGGCACCGATGTAGTGGCCGAGGAACGACTTGGAGATGGCCACGAACGCAATCAGCGGCGCCGCGAACGCGATGGTCGGGTTGCTGAAGTGGTTGGCCAGGTACGACAGGATCGACAGGTTCTGCGCCTTGGCTTCCGCCAGTTGCTCCGGCGACAGGGTCAGTACGCAGCTGAACACGAAGAACAGCACCATCACCACCATCAGCAGGTGGGCGCGGGACAGGATCTGCGAGCTACGCTCGTCGGCGTGGACGCCGTAACGACGCTTCTGGTCCACCGCAAACGCCGAGATGATCGGCGAGTGGTTGAACGAGAACACCATCACCGGAATCGCCAGCCACAACGTGTGCAGCAGCGCCGACGGTGCCGGCACTTGCGAAGCGGTGGTCAGGATGCCGCCGTTCCAGTGCGGAACCAGGTACACCGCCAGGAACAGCAGCGCGACGATGAACGGATACACCATCAGGCTCATGGCCTTGACGATCACTTGCTCGCCGCAGCGCACCACGGCCAGCAGGCCGAGGATCAGCACGAACGACAGCAGCGCGCGCGGTGGCGGCATGATGTGCAGTTGGTGTTCGAGGAAACTGGCGACCGTGTTGGTCAGGCCGACGCTGTAGATCAGCAGGATCGGGAAGATCGCGAAGAAGTACAGCAGAGTGATCAGCGCGCCGGCCTTGATGCCGAAATGCTGTTCCACCACGTCAGTGATGTCGGCGCCTTCGCGACCGGAGAGCACGAAGCGGGTCAGGCCGCGGTGTGCGTAGAACGTCATCGGGAAGGCCAGCAGCGCGAGGATCACCAGCGGCCAGAAGCCACCCAGACCTGCGTTGATCGGCAAAAACAGGGTACCGGCGCCGATGGCCGTCCCAAACAGTCCCAACATCCAGGTAGTGTCATGGCGATTCCAGCTCGACAGTTCGGCTGGTGCTGCCGCTTCAAAGCGTTGTTCGACGCTATTGGCCTGATCATTCATCCGGTCGGATCTCCGCATTCCGGTCACTTGCCACTCGGTCAGGACGCGTCGGAAAAAACCGACAGACATGCTCCGGCCGAAACAGGGGCGCGATTCTCCGCGATAAATGAGCAGAAGCAAAGACTTAGCTGAGGAATGGTTGTACGGAGCAGATCGGAGGATTGTCGTTTTCAGGAAAAAGCCTGTCGGCGCCAGATACGCTACATGTCGTTTTATGACATGCACCGGCGCCGAATGAGCCATGGGAAAGCCCGATCAGATCGATCGGGCCAATATGAAGCCGAGGAACATGCAAAAGATGCCCAGACCCATCAACCCCCAGATCGGGCGCATTTCTTTCCTGTCTTTGATACGTATTTTTTCGGCCCACTCATCGTGTTCACGTTCCAGTTGTTCCATTCTGGCTTTGGCGTCATAGGTGCTCATGTTGATTTCCTTTTGGGTCATGTGTCTGAAGATTGCGAAAACGAACGCTCAAAACTTGAAAAAGACGCCTGCCAATGCCGCGCTTGCCGTCAACACGCCGGCCACCACCGCAACTGGATAAAAATACGTCTCCCACTTCAGCTTCTTCTGTTCCGCCATAAGCTTCTGCCGCTCAGCTATCAGTTTTCGCGTTTCGTTATGCAGCCTGTCGAGTTCCAGGTTTTCGCGGTTGTTCTGAAGCATTGGCCTTCCTTGGCTGATGGCAATTTCCGTCCGGATTACTGCTTCGTCATGAAGAACGCATCCCGTCCTGCTCTCTATAATTCCGCGCTTCTCACCCCGCCGTATAGCGGATGAATCCGGCAGCACTCGTAGGCAACATCCGTAAATCCCGCAGGACGGTGCGTCCATTTCCTAACGTTTTTAAACAACCTCACCGTCTGGCATTTTTCGGCTATACCCAATGGCGAATTGACTGACATCCCCGTCCAGTCCCCTCGCCTGTGGAGCCATCCCATGCCCCTCGTCCGCGTCGACATCAAGAAAAACCCGGACCCGACGTTCGCCAAACGCATTGGCGAAGTGATCTACGCCGCCCTGCGCAGCGAGATCAATGTGCCGGAACACGACAATTTCCAGGTGCTGGCCGAGCACGACGACCAGCACTTCGTCTATGACCCGCAATACCTGGGGATCCAGCGCAGCGACGGCATCGTGTTCATCCAGCTGACCATCAGCGAAGGCCGCACCGTGGAGATGAAACAACGGCTGTTCCAGACCATCGCGCGCAACCTGAACCAGCAACTGGCCGTGCGTCAGGAAGACGTGTTCATCAATCTGGTGGAAGTGAAAAAAGAGAACTGGTCATTCGGCAACGGCATCGCCCAGTACGTGACCTGATTCGATGATTGACAGGTCGCGGGCGCCACCAGCATGATCGGCCCCATGAACCTTTGCCCGCTGCACCTCACCCGTACCACCACGACCGCCACCGGCGGGTCGTGGTGTTTGTGCGTGAGGTAAAACCAGCGCAGCAAACCCAAGGCCCCGCCAGCAATGGACGGGGCCTTGTTGTTTCTCCCGTCCGTGCGGCACTTTTGGTACTCAAGGAGAAACACCATGTCCGCAGCACTGTTGATCATCGATATGCAGGTCGGCCTGTTCCAGGGTCAGGAAAAGCCCCACGACGGCGAACGCATACTCGCCAACATTCAGCACTTGATCGCCCGGGCACGCCAGCGACAAGTGCCGATCCTTGCCGTCCGTCACACCGGCCCACAAGGGTCACCAATTGCCGCCGGCAGTGCGTTCTGGCAACTGTTGCCAGAGCTTGAGCTGGACGCCGCAAACGCCACCCTCTTCGAAAAATCCCGCCCCAATGCCTTTCACGGCACAGAACTGGCTCACCAGCTCAACGCCATGAAAGTCGAAGACCTGTACATCGTCGGCATGAAAACCCAGTTCTGCATCGACAGCACTTGCCGCGCCGCCGCCGACCTGGGATTCAAGCCGCTGCTGGTGGCCGATGCCCATACTTGCATGGACACCCCTGCGCTGTCGGCACAGGCAATCATCGAACACCACAACGCAACCCTCGACGCGGCGTTCGTACGGTTGATCAACACTGCCGACGTCACCTTCTGACGAAGCACCCGCGCGCTCCCCGCATCAGCTCCTACACTGCCTGATGCGGGGCCGTGCCAGCCATTGCCAAACCGCTCTGGAATCAGCACTCTGAACCGACTTTTGCGCCCAAGACAGACGATCACAGGAGCCGAGCAATGCCCGCCACCGTTCTGGTACTGGTTGAAACCATCAATGACTATTTGCCGATCCTCGAACGTCAGGGTTTTCACCTGATTCTCGCGCCGACCCCTGCCGAGCGCGCGCAAGCCATCGCCACCCATGGGGCAAGGATCGACGCGGTGCTGACCCGTGGCCCGCTGGGTTTATATGCTGAAGAAATCGCGGCCTTGCCCGCGCTGAAAATCATCTGCGTGATCGGCGCCGGTTACGAGCAGGTCGACCTGCAAGCCGCCAGCGACCGGGGGCTGACCGTGACCAACGGCGCCGGTGTCAACGCTTCGTCGGTGGCCGACCACGCCATGGCGATGCTGCTGGCGCTGGTGCGTGACATTCCGCGCTGCGATGCCGCCGTGCGTCGGGGCGAGTGGCCGAAAATCATGCGCCCGTCGCTGGCCGGCAAGCGCCTGGGGATTCTCGGGCTGGGTGCGGTGGGGATGGCAATTGCCAAACGCGCAGGCCTGGGCTTTGACATGGAGATCAGTTACCACAACCGTCAGGTGCGCAGTGACGTGCCTTACGCGTTCTGCTCGACCCCGACCGAACTGGCCCGGGCCTCGGACTTTTTGGTGGTCGCCACGCCCGGCGGCATCGGCAGCCAGCATCTGGTGACCCGCCCGGTGCTCGATGCCCTGGGGCCCAACGGTTTTATCGTCAACATTGCCCGTGCCAGCGTGATCGCCACTGCCGACCTGATCAGCGCACTGGAGCAACGTCGAATCGCCGGGGCGGCGCTGGATGTGTTCGATCACGAGCCGCAAGTGCCCGATGCGCTGAAAGGCCTGAGCAATGTGCTTCTCACCCCGCACGTCGCCGGACTGTCACCGGAAGCCACCCAAGGCACTGTGGAACTGGTGGGCAAAAATCTGGTGGCGTTCTTCTCCGGACAACCGGTACTGACGCCGTTGCAGTTGCCGCCGAAACTGAACAATCAGCGCGTGCACTAAAGCACGCCGAGCAAGGTCCACAGGCGCCGGGATTCGGCGTCTGCCGAAATCAGCTCGCCAAGCAGCTCGCTCAATGGTTTGTTGCCCCACTCCACCCCGCGTCGGATCAGATACGGCACCGGGCTGTGGGGCTCGGTGCGGGCCAGGTACTCGGCGATCAGCAGCAATTGCCGATAAGCCTCTTCGCGGCTGGCCGGTTCGCGCGGCACTGGCGCGGCTTCGGGCGTGGCCGTGACAGACGCTTCAACCGGTGAGACCGCGACCGGCGCAGGCGGCGGTGCCGACAGTGGTTGCTGTGGGTGCATGGCGATGAACTCCTGAACCAGTGTCAACAACGCTTGAAGGGTGTCCTGCAACGGTCCGAGCCCCGGCCCCTGATCTCCCAGATACGCATCGCACCAGGCATCCAGACGCTGCAGGTGTTGCAGGCTCAGCAGCAGATTGCCTTGATGACGCAGCCAGAATGCCATGGGCGTGGCCCGCACCTGTTCGATGAGTTTCTTGTGTTCGCTGCGGGCGGTTTCGGCCGACGCTTTTGCGCCTTTGGAGTCGTTGGCCTGCACCTGCTGCACCTGAATCCGCCGCCAGGTTTCGAGGGTGTAACCCTCAAAATCGCTGTTGTTGGCGCCAAACAAAGGCACCCGGGTCAGCAGCACTTCGCTGTAGCGACGCACCAGCCATTCCAGCGGAATCGCCCGCCACGACTGGTCGCCGTCGTCGGCCTGCGGGTGCAACTGTTCGGGATAGCGCTCACACAGACCGGCGATCAGCGCCAGACTGCCCGGCAGCCCATCGAGTGCCTGCAAATGCAGCCAGGCCTCGCCCAGCCAGGCGCTGAGCATCAAGTCCTTGCTGCGCTCGAGCAATAACGTGGTGGTCAGCCGCTCGACTTCCGGCCAGTTGGCCCGTTTCAGGGTCGACTGCCAGACACCCGTGGGCAAACTCGCGTCGTCCTCGCGGCGCAGATCGCGCAACTGGTCGTACTCACGCTCATAGCGCAGATCCGCACCACAGGGCGCGTCGTCGCTGATGGGCGCGAGCAACTGATCGATCAGGTCCGGCAGCGGGGTCGATGGCAGGCTCACAAATCCTCCTTCTGCGTTTCGAGGGCGGCGGTGGTGCCGGTCACCTGGAACGGTGAACGCGGCGCGCGGGTCGGCAACGGTGGAATCGACAACGGTAGTTTCGAGCCCTGGCTCATCAGCGACACGCGCACGAACATCCGGGTGAATTCGCTGGTGACGCTGTCGTTCTGCGCGGTAACCGGCAGGCGCAGGCTCAGCGGAAAATCGGTGTAATCCATACTCGGCTGGCGCTGCACTGAGAAGTGCGCGCGCATCAGGCGCAGCAGCGACCACGGCCCGCCATACTCCCAACCGGCCTCCAGATCGCGCACCACCAGGTTCGGTTGCAGCGGATCGTTGACCGGGCGCTCCTTGCCGTTGCGCGCCCAGCGCAGGGTCAGGCGGATCGGCTGGCCAGGCATCCAGCGCAGGTTCGGCTGATCGGCAGCGGGATAGCTGATCTGCTGATTGCCAGCCAGCAAGCCCCATGCAATCACTTGATCGGCGCCCTTCTCTTCTTCACGGTCGGTGCGCCAGCGCACGTCCAGCTCGACGCCGAGAATGCCGCTCTTGTCGCGCACGAACAGCGGCGTCAGCCAGACGCTGGCCTGCTTCACCCGGTTGAGAAAATCTTCTGCCGCCAGCCGCTCCGGGGTCTGGCTCAGGACCAGTCCGGCCTGGGCCACCGGCAAGCGCTTATCGATGATTTCCAGAAAGTGCTGGACCCGCGCCGGGTCGGCATCCTGGGCCTGCACGCCGTTGGCAAACGGAAAGCGGTCGGCCAGGTATTGATTGAAGTAGGTGGCCAGCTCGTTCCACGCGGCGGCCGCCTGTTGCTGTTGCAGAAACTGGCAGCGTTGCAGGGCCGACTGTTGCAATTCCACCGCCCGCATCGCCAGGGTGCCGCGCCCGCCGGTCAGATTGGCGGTCTGCAACACCTGCACGCAGGAACCGGTGTCCATTTCAATGAAATCGCGGCTGACCAGTTGCTCGATCTGCGCCGGCGAACTGGCGGGGTTGGAATCCTTGTACTTGAGCAATTCGTCATTGAGCGCGCTGAACTGGGTCACGCGCTCGTAATCCAGCGCCGACAGATTGCCCTGCTGGGTCTTCAGCCATTCCAGCGCCGGTGCGCGACGCTCGGTGATGCCGAGCATGGTGTTGAATTGCTGCTTGAGGCTCAGCTTCAGATCCTGCACGTCGCTCGCGCCATAGAGTTGCAGGCCGAGGTTTTTCGAGCCGTCCCACTGGCTGATCTCCGTGCGGCCACCGAACAGCGGCTGCGCGGTGATTTCATCCAGCCCACCAACGATCTGCGCCATCGCCCGGCGGTTCAGCGCCCCTTGCAGACGCGCCGCCAGATCACTGCGATGGACCTCGACAAAGGCCTTTTGCAGGTTCATCGCCTGCACGGCCTGCACGTTGAACACCGCGTAAGGATGAGTCTGGTCATCGTGATCCTTGAGACTCAACCACATCGCTTGCGCGGCGGCAGTTTCGGCCGCTTGCAGCAATGCTTCGCGGTAGGCCGGCGGAATGCGCGGCAACTCTTCGGCGACGTAGCTCTTGTAGCTGGCGAAATAATTCAGCGACTCGTTGAGGTCATCGCCATCGACGGTCTGGCCTTGCCGGTTGACGCTGTCCTGACTGGCGCGCAGGGCAATCGAAACGAAGTCGCGCTTGAACAGCGCCTGCACCGCGTTGTTGAGCTTGACCACCTGATCCTGCAGCGCCAGTTGCCCGCTGCCCTGCTGCACCAGCAGATTGCCGCGCGAACCCACCTGAGCGATCCATTGATCGCGAAAACTCTGCTGCAACTTACCGGCCTGCGCATCGAGCTGCTGTTCGACGGCCGGGCCGAGCAATGAACTCTTGCGCACCTTGTCGAGAAACTCGCGATAACCCGGCACCAGCTCCTGGCCCTTGCCGCGACTCCAGGTCGAGTTGGTCAGGGCGATCGCCGCTTGCAGGTCGTCGATCAGCGCGCGCAGGTCTTCCAGTTCGGTAAGGCTGTTGCCACTCCCGGCTTCAAGCTGTTCCAGATGCAATTTCAGGTAACCGGCCTTGCTGACGAAGTTGTCGGCCAGAAAATACTGATCGAGCCAGCGCTCCATCAGCCCGGTGAAATTGCTGACGATCAGCGGCCGTTCAACGCTCAGATCCAACGCCTGCAAGTCGCCGCCATCATTGGCCGCGAGCAGTCGGTTGTAGTAGGCGGCGTGGGGCAAAGTGCCGGCGTTGAGGTTGAGTGACAGCGCGCTGTTGCTCAGCTGCGCCAGGTCTTCCAGCGGCACCCGCTGATTGTTCTGTACCTGGGCGAACAACTGATTCTGTTGTTCCAGACGCAAGGCCCGCTCGACCAGATCCGTGGCCTTCTGATAATTCTGCCACTGCGCCGGGTCTTCACTTTCGACGCTGGTGCGCCGGTCGGTGGCGCGGATCGCCTTGATTTTCACCAGTTCCGCGACCAGCAGATCGTGTAGCGGTTGCAACATGTGGCGCTGGGTCGACCTGAACACTTCCTGTTCGAGTCGCCCGTCCAGCGAAGAAAACCACGACGTCGGAAAGGCCAGCGAAACGTAGTGCCAGTGCGGTGCCCGTTCCAGCACCCGCCAGAAGTTCTGCACGTTGCGCCGGGTCGGCTCGACCCGATGCTCGTCGTCGGTGACCGCCACGTAATTCTTCTGTGCGCCTTGCAGCAGCCGCGCCAGTTCATGGGCGTCCTTGACCGATGCGTGCCAGACCCAGAGCATCGCCACCGCCCACACCACCCCGACCACTAGCGCCACCCCGGCGGTCACTCGCTGCCAGCGCTGGCGCAAGCGCAACAGGCGCGGCACGCCCTGGGCCAGTCCGCGTTCGCCGACTATTCGCTGGCGCCACAACTGACGCACAAACGCACTTTGCTGCAGGCCGCTGTCATCGGCAGAAAAACCGTCCAGCGCATCGTCGGCCGGCTGATTGGCCGTCAGGTAAACCCCACGAAAACACGGTGCTTCGCCCTGAGCGTTGCCTTGAAACACCGGCTCCAGCACGTTCTGCAAACCACGGCGCAGGGTTTCCAGACGTTCTGGCAAGGCGTACAGATCCGCACTCAAATGCCCGGACAGGGTGCCGATTTCGATCACCGCTTCCGCCACCGCGCGGTGCAACCGATCAAGCGCCTGATCGCTCCATTGCCCCTGCCACACCGCATCGCGGGCATAGGGCGACGACCAGCCCAAGGTGCGATCGCGGGCCTCGTCCGGCAGGGCGCTGATCAGCTCCTGAAACCCGGGCAGTTCTTCCAGCCCGGTGATGACCACGTACACCGGCAGGCTCAGACCAAAGCGCTGCAACAGATCGATGAAACGCCGACGCGCCGCCAGTCCCAGTTGCGTGGCCTGTTCCAGATTGCTCAGCCGACTGACCGGTACCGTCCAGATCACCCCGTCCAGCGGCCGCTTGCTGCGCAGGCGCAGGATCAACCCGAGCAAGCGCCACCAGCCGCCGCGTTGCAGGTGCATGCCGTCTTCCGGTAGAAACAGCGCCTGCGGCACCACCAGCACCGCGCCTTCGGAGTCCGACCACCAGCGACCGAACCACGCCGGTTTGTCGGTGGGTTGCAGGCGCCACTGAGTGGCAAGTTGCGCGCCCTGGGTTTCATCGCCAAGCATCAACAGCCAAGGCATCTGATACCGGTCGTGGGCGCCCTGCTCCTGTTCCATGTGCCGCACGGCAGCGTAGAAACTGCGAATCGCCGCGCCGCTCTGGGTGCGCAGCCACCACACCGCCACCGCGATGATCACCAGCAGCAGGAGGATGGCGACCACCCAGGCCACGATCGTCAGGGTACTCATGAGTCTTGCTCCGGCGCCGTCAGCGTGTCGGGCGCCTGCAACACCGGCTCCAGTTCCTGACGGATGTCGCGCCACAGAAACTGCCCGAGCCCTGTCAGCAACAGAATCATCGCCAGAATGCCCAGCGCCAAACGAAAGCCGTCGGGCAACGCCGTGCGCACCGGCAACTGCAAGGGTGTCGCCAGCGAAGGCTGTACCAGTCGCTGACTGACAGCGGCGTAATCGGCCTCGTCCTGCCAGGCAAACGTGAACAGGGCCCGCCGCCATTTTTCCCGTTGCACCTGACCCTGCTCACCGCGCAGGCGTCCGTGGAAACCGAGGATCAGGCACTGCAAATACACGTTGGCCAGATCGCGGGTGGTGGGCTGCTGTTCATCGAGCAGGGTCTGGATCGCCGCTGGCACTTGCTCGCCAGCCTGACGGCTGGAATACAGTCGCGACTCCAGAGGTTTTTCCTGCCACGCGCTCTGGCCCGGCCACGGGCTGAACAGCAGGGTCTCATCGACCAGCGCGACAAACGCGTACACCAGCGCCTTGACCTGCTCGGTCGCCGAATCGCCCACCCGGGCAAACGCGGTACGCCACAGCCGTTGCGAAGCCCGGGTGGAGAGTTCGACCACGGTCTCGACCAGCGCCGCTTCGTCCTCGCTGTCCTTGGGCAACTGGCTCCAGTCCTGCGACCACTGCTGCCACGTCTGGCGGAACGCACTGCTCAGCGGAGCGTCCTGCAACCCGAGGCTTGCGGCACTTCCTTGCGACATACGACGTTCCTTGTGTGATCAGGCACGTTCACTGTTCTGGGCGACAAACAACACCACTTGCCACGGACTGCTGGTCAACTTGGTGGCCGGCGCGGCGATCATCAGCGGCAGTTGCGCGTCGAACCAGCTGCCTTCAGCGGTCACCACGAACAGCCGGGTGTCGTCGCCGACGCTATAAGCCACCTGCTCGCTGCGGCTCATGGCCTGATGCGTCAGACCGCTCATGCGCTGGCGGCTGAGCAACGCGATGTGCGGCGCCGAGGCGATGATCGCGCCTCGCAGCCATTCGCCGGCAGCCTGCTCGCTGGCCCCGTTGGGCATGCGCAGGCCGATGACCAGACGCTGGCTCGGTTGCTCGTCCGGCAACTGAATCGAAAAACTCTGCTCGCCGCGCTCGAACGCGATGCTGCGGTAACCGGCGCGGATCAGTTCCAGGGTGTTTTCCAGCCAGTCGAGCAGCAGTTCGTAACCGCGCTGCAATTCGAGAAAATCCAATGGCGCAAAAGCCGGCACACCCGCCAGCGGATCCAGCGCCGACCACGCTCCAGCGAGCCCCAGCAGTTGCACATAAATGCTTTGCGGATGAGCGACACGACTGATCAGCGCCCCTTCCACTTCCGGCAGCCGCGCCCATAACGCCGTCATCTGCCGACGGATTTCCAGCGCGTCATCCTGATTGCCGGCCTGCTGCGCCTGACGCAATCGCCCGCCGAGAAACAGGCACTTCTCCCGCGCCCGCGCACAGAGCCCGGCTACCCGTCGACCCAATGGCGATTCCGGCAATAACACCGGTGTCGGCGGCGTGTACGGCAACGGCAGGAAACCGCCACCTTCCTTGCGGATTTTCAACAGCGGCAGGCAGATTGAATCGGCTTTGTTCAGTTGCGTGCACAGGCGTGGATTGGGGCGCCACACCGTGATCGATTCAGGAAACTCACCGCTGGTGAGATCCGGTAACGCCTCGCCGACCACCGATTGCAGACGCCCCTTGAGCGGCAACAACTGACCGGCGCGCCAGAGCGGACTGATCGCCAGATAGACCGTCACCGTCGCATCGTCCGTGGCGTCGATCGCGGCAGCGACGTCCAGCTCCAGCGTCGGGTCGACACCGACTTGCAGATTGACCGGCAGACCGTCCGGCATCGTCCCTTGCAACGACAGCACCCGCACCACCCCGGCGCTCATCGCCGACGGGTCGAACTCCATGTGGCTGACGCCAAAAAACCACGGATTGCACGCCTGAGCCAGATGCGCGCCGAGCGCCTCGGCCCGCAGGCCCTGTAACTGAAAATGCTGTGGCAGCAATTGCATTCCTTCATGCCAGCAGACCGCGTCAGGTAGCAGACTCATACGACTCCCTTCGACTGCACCGCGAACCGGCGGCGGACGGTGTGTTTCAGTTTTCCTTGCTGACCAGGCTCATCTCGCGACTGTCGAACTTGAGCCATGCGTCGCTCTGATCGTCCAGCCGCAGGCGGTGCGCTCCGGGAGTGTTATAGCTGGCGAAGACCAAAAGTCCAGCCGCCCGCTTGCCCCCCAAAGGGAACGGCTGGCGGTCGATGAATTGCCCCGGCACCAACTCCAGCCCCCATACGCTCATCAGCTGACGATAGTCGCGCTGATACTGCTCGCGCTCGGCAAACCACTGGCGGGCACTGATGCCCGACAGTTGCTTGAGCAGATCCGGATCGTTGACCGCGATGAAATCCACGGCGATCGGGGTGTCGTCATTGGCCTTGGGCGCGACGTCGAGGGTCAGGCTGTCGAGATCGACTTTCTGCCCGAAAAACGAACAGCCGGCGAGCAGCGCAAACCCGATCGTTAGAAAAAGTCGTGCAGACAAAATGAATTTTCCTTTTCGCCAGTCAGTCCAAAAAAGTTTTTCGCTTGCATTTTTATAGACCTGTTCTAGCGTCTTGGGTAGTTCGGTTCCTACAGCCGAATGAGGAAGGTTTGTCAAAGGAACGACAGGTCATCTGCCACCCTTTCTAACCTGTGGTCCAGCAAGGGAAAGCGATGAACGGGCCTCCCCGATGCATTGCGCCCGCTCATCGCATCGGAGTCCGCCGACATGGCAGAAAGTACCCAGCACAAGCTCGACCGGGTTCGCCCGCCCCGAGTGCAAATCACCTATGACGTCGAAATCGGCAACGCCATCGAGAAAAAGGAATTGCCGCTGGTGGTCGGCATCCTCGCCGACCTCTCGGGCAAGCCGCTCGAACCATTGGCAAAACTGACCGAACGCCGTTTCACCGAAATAGACCGTGACAACTTCAACGACGTCCTCGCCTCCATCGCTCCCCGCGCCACGTTGCAAGTCAACAACACCCTCAGCGGCGACGACAGCAAGCTCAACATCGAACTCAACTTCAAGCACATCGACGACTTCGATCCGGTCAAGGTGGTGGAGCAAGTCACCCCGCTGCGGCGTCTGTTCGAAGCCCGCCAGCGCCTGCGCGACCTGCTGACCAAACTCGACGGCAATGACGATCTGGACAAGCTGCTGCGCGACGTCATCGCCAACACCGAAGGCCTGCAAGAGATCAAGTCGGCCCGCCCGGACACCGCTGTCCCGGCCGCTGATGCCGAAGCTCCGGCCGAACCGCAAGCCTGATCGTCCACCTGACCGAGGAAGAATTCGCCATGCCCGCCGCCGCCCAGAATCAAGCCAGCGAAAATGCTGCTGCCGAGACTTTATCCCTGCTCGATCGAATCATCGCCGAGGGCCGCATGGCCCATGACGACAGTCAGCAGGATTACGCCCGCGACATGCTCGCGGAATTCGCCACCCAGGTGCTCGACGAAGGCATGGCCATCGACAAGGACACCGTGGCGATGATCAACGACCGCATCAGCCAGATCGACGAGCTGATCAGCGCCCAGCTCAACGAAGTGCTGCACCACCCGGACCTGCAAAAACTCGAAGCGTCCTGGCGTGGCCTGCACATGCTGGTGCAGAACACCGAAACCAGCACCCGGCTGAAACTGCGCCTGCTCAACGTGACCCAGAAAGAGCTGCAGAACGATCTGGAAAAAGCCGTCGAATTCGACCAGAGCGCGCTGTTCAAAAAGATCTACGAAGAGGAATACGGCACCTTCGGTGGCCATCCGTTCAGCCTGCTGGTAGGTGACTACACCTTCGGCCGGCACCCGCAGGACATCGGCCTGCTGGAGAAACTGTCGAACGTCGCCGCGGCCGCCCACGCCCCCTTCATCGCTGCTGCCAGCCCACGGCTGTTCGACATGAACAGCTTCACCGAACTGGCCGTGCCGCGTGACTTGTCGAAAGTGTTCGAGAGCCAGGAGCTGATCAAGTGGCGCTCGTTCCGTGAAAGCGAAGATTCGCGTTACGTCTCCCTGGTACTGCCGCACTTCCTGCTGCGCCTGCCATATGGTCCGGACACGTCGCCGGTGGAAGGCATCAACTACGTCGAAGACACCAACGGCACCGACCACAGCAAATACCTGTGGGGCAACGCCGCGTGGGCGCTGTCGCAACGCATCACCGAAGCCTTTGCCAAGTACGGCTGGTGCGCGGCGATCCGTGGCGCTGAAGGCGGCGGCGCGGTTGAAGGCCTGCCGGCGCACACCTTCCGCACCAGCTCCGGCGACCTGTCGCTCAAATGCCCGACCGAAGTGGCGATCACCGACCGCCGCGAAAAAGAGCTCAACGACCTCGGTTTCATCGCCCTGTGCCACAAGAAGAACAGCGACGTCGCGGTTTTCTTCGGCGGCCAGACCACCAACAAATCCAAGGTCTACAACACCAACGAGGCCAACGCCAACGCACGGATCTCGGCGATGTTGCCGTACGTGCTCGCAGCCTCGCGTTTCGCCCATTACCTGAAGGTGATCATGCGCGACAAGGTCGGCAGCTTCATGACCCGCGACAACGTGCAGACCTACCTCAACAACTGGATCGCCGACTACGTACTGATCAACGACAACGCGCCGCAGGAAATCAAGGCGCAGTACCCGTTGCGTGAAGCGCGGGTAGACGTCACCGAAGTCGCCGGCAAGCCCGGTGCCTATCGCGCGACGGTGTTCCTGCGGCCGCACTTCCAGCTCGAAGAGCTGACCGCGTCGATCCGCCTGGTTGCCACGCTGCCGCCACCGGTAGCCGCCTGACCTGCCTGCGCCCGCCGGATTTCCTGCGGGCGCTTCCCTGTTTGCCTGGCACGACACCTTTCAGGAGTTTCAAGCGATGGATGCAATCATTCTCGACCTCGGCGGCGACATCAAAGGCGACAGCCTGCTCGAGGGTTACGCGGACAAGATCGAAGTCATGTCCTACAGCCACAACGTGGCGATGCAAGTCACCAACGACGTCAGCAACTCGGAGCGTACCTCCGGCAAGCCCCACGTCGGCGAGTTCACCCTGACCAAATTCGTCGACACCTCGACACCGTCGCTCAACGAGTACTGCTGCGCCGGCAAGCCGATCCCGGAAGCCAAGATCACCATCGGCCGCAACGCCGCCGAAGGCAGCGGGCAACTGCTGCCCTTCATCATTTACACCCTGACCAACGTGGTGATTTCCAACGTCAGCGTCAGTGGCGGTACCGGCGGCAAACCGGTGGAAACCCTGTCCCTGAACTTCACCAAGATCAAATGGGAACTCACCGCGCAGAAAGACGACGGCACCAAGGAAGGCACGGCTGCCTCGACCTGGGACATGGCCGCCAACAAGCTCGTCAGCTAACCCGGCGGCGCGGCCATGGCAGGCACCGGCTTACTTCCACCGCTGTTCGAACGCCTCGCCTCGAGCGAGGGCGACGGCGCGCGGGAGTTCGATCGGCAGGATCTGCTCGACTCGGTGCACACCGAGCTCGGGCGCCTATTCAACACCCGCCGTGGCCCGCGCACCCTGACCTCCCCGCCCAGTGTCATCGACTACGGCATCGCGGACTGGAGCGCCCTGCAACAACAGCGCAGCGATGACCGTCGCCGTCTGGCGCGGGACATTCGCGAAGCCATCACCCATTTCGAACCGCGCCTGCTGCTCGGCGAAGTTCAGGTCAATCCCCTGCCCGAACACCCGCAGCGCCTGAGCATTCGCCTGCTCGGCGAGTTGCGCAGCGGCACGCAGCACTGGCCGGTGGCGTTTGTCATCGAGCCCGGCAACGAAGGGCTGGAGGTGCGCCATGAGCGACTCGATTGACCCGCAACTGCTCGACTATTACCAACGCGAACTGACCTGGCTGCGACATGCCGGCGGACAGTTTGCCGAGCGCTATCCCAAAGTCGCGCGACGTCTCGAGTTGTCTCCCGGCGAATGCCCGGACCCGCACGTCGAACGATTGCTGGAAGGTTTCGCCCTGCTCGCCGCACGCCTGCAACGACGGCTGGATGACGACTACGCCGAATTCAGCGACGCATTGCTCGAACAGCTTTATCCCCTGGCCATGCGCCCGTTGCCTTCGTGCGCGATCGTCCAGTTCGAGCCGGACCCGAGCAAAGGCAACCTCGACGGCGGCTATCCGCTGCCCCGGGACACGCCGTTGTTCGTCACCACCAGCAAGGGCGAAAGCATCCACTTTCGCACCAGTGCAGCCGTGCGGTTGTGGCCGGTAGAAATCAGCGAAGCCTTGTTGCTGGGTAGCGATGAAGCCCAGGCGCTGACCGGTGTGGCGCAGTCCCGCTCGGCGTTGCGCCTGAGTCTGCGCTGCCTCGGCGACAGTCAGTGGTCGGAGCTTGGCATCGAACAATTGCGCATTCACCTGGCCGCGTCACCGGTGGTCAACGCCAGCCTCTATGACCTGCTCGGCGCCCACGCGGTGCAGGTGTTGGCCGGCTCGCCGGGGAGCATTCCCGCCCGCGTGAAAGGCCTGCCGAAGATCGTCGGTTTCGCCGACGACGAAGTGCTGCTGCCGGACGAAGACGGCGTGCATCCGGGCATGCGTCTGCTGGCCGAGTACTTCGCGTTCCCGGACAAATTCCACTTCTTTGATCTGCCCCTGTCCGGTGTTTCGAGTGACAGCCAGACGCTGTATCTGTACATCGTTTTTGATCGTGCTCCGGCCGGCCGATTGCACTTGCAGGCCAGCGATATCGCCCTCGGCTGCGCGCCGGTGATCAACCTGTTCCCGCGCACTTCGGAGCCGCTGCGCCCGGACGGCACCCGCAGCGAGTATCGACTGGTCGCCGACAGCCACCGGGAAAACAGCGTTGAAATCCACAGCATCCGCAGCGTGCGCGCCAGCTCCGCCAGCGGTGTGCAGCGGCTGCCGGCGTATTTCGGCAGCCAGCACAGCAGCGGTGACCGGCAACGTTACTGGCATGCGCGACGGGTCAACGGACAGACGCCGAACCGGCTCGGCAGCGATCTGCTGATCAGTGTCGTCGACACCCGTTTCGAACCGCAGACCGACCTGCCCGATTACAGCCTGACCGCCGAACTGTTGTGCACCAATCGGCATCTGGCCCAGAGCCTGCCCGCCGGTACGCCGCTGGGTTTCGAACGGCCGGGGCCGGTGGCGTGGGCACGCCTGCGCAATCCGCCGAGCCCGCAAAGCCTGCCGCGTCTGGACGGCGATTCGCGCTGGCGACTGGTCTCGCAACTGACCCTCAATCATCTGTCGCTGGTCGAAGGGCCGCAGGCGCTGGATGCGCTGAAGGAAATCCTGACCCTGCACAACCTGCGCGAAGAGGCCAGCGCCCTGCGTCAGATCGAAGGTCTGCTGAGCCTCGATTGTGAACGAGTGATCGGCCATGTCGGCGCCGACGCCTGGCGTGGTTGGCGCAATGGGCTTGAAGTGCAATTGCAGCTCGATCCACAGCATTTCGTCGGCAGCAGCGCGGTGTTGTTTTCAGCGGTACTCGCGCAGTTCTTTTCGGTGTACGCCACGGCCAATCGCTTCGTGCGCACGGTACTCATGCAGGCAGACAAGGAGGTCAAGGCATGGCAACCCCAAGCCGGCATGCCCCTGTCGCTCTGACCCTGAGCCAGCGCCTGCGCCGTGATCCGCAGGCGTTCGAATGGTTGCAGGCGTTGCTGTTGCTGGAGCGCGAACAGCCGCAGGCCGACGCCCTTGGTTCGGGTACATCGCCACAGGCCGAAGCGCTGAAGTTGCGCGGGCCGCTGACGCCATTGTTCGCCGCCAGCCAGATCGAAAGCCTGGAGGAAAACCCCGGTGAACCGCTGACCCTGAACTCGCCGATGTTCGGCCTCGGCGGCCCCGACGGCCCGTTGCCTTACGCCTATCAGGAATGGCTGCAACAACGGGCACGGGCCAAGGATCATGCGCCCGCCGAGTTCCTCGACCTGTTCCAGCATCGGCTGTTGAGCCTGCTGTACAAGGTGATGCGCAAACACCGGATCGCCCTCGGTTTCATTACGCCCGGCGCCTCTCCGGTGCAGGCGCAACTGCGGGCGCTGACCGGTTTGCTGCCAAAATCCTTGCAGGAACGCCAGGCAATTCCCGACTGCGCCGTTCTGGCCTGCACGGCGTTGTACGCCGATGGCCGCCGGTCATTGGCGGGGTTCGCGGCGATTGTCCGTGAGCAGTTTTCCGTGGCAGTGGAACTGAGCGCTTATGAAGGGGCGTGGCGTGAAATCCCACGCGCCAGCCGCAGCGTCATGAAGGCCGGCGGACGCAATCTGCAACTGGGCCGCAGCGCTGTCGCCGGGACTCGGGTCTGGGATGAACATGCCGGGATTCGCCTGACGCTGGGGCCGCTGCCATCGACGCAGGCCGCGCGCTTTTTGCCTGACGGTGAGGCGCATCCGGCACTGGCGAGCCTCGCTGCGCTGTATTTCGGCCCGGATCTGGACGTGAAACTGGTGCTGCTGGTGCGCGGTGCCGGGCCACTGCAACTCGGCCGACAAACCCCGGCCCTGTTGAGCTGGAACGGTGGCCTGCAACGTCAGACCAGCCTGGCCGTGCAACGGATCGAAACCCGCCTGCGTCAGCTGGAGATCACCTGATATGGAACTGGCCAGCCTGATCGGACGCCTCAACCCGGACAACCGCCGCGCCCTCGAACGCGCTGCCCAGCGGTGCTTGCAGCGCGGGCATCACTTTGTCGAGATCGAGCATTTGTTGCTGGAACTGCTGGATATCGAGGGCGGCGATTTTGCCTTTCTGTTGCCGCGTTTTGGATTGGAACGGGATGCGCTGACGGCGGAGATCAACAAGGCGCTGGACCTGTTCAAGGCTGGCAGCACGCGCACGCCTGCGCTGTCTTCGCACACGCTCGGATTGCTGGAAGACGCGGTGGTGCAGGCCAGTGTGCTGGGGATCGACAGCATTCGTTCCGGGCTGCTTTTATTGGCGTTGATCGACCGTGACGAGCGCCGCAGCCTGCTGCTCAACAGTGCATCGTCATTGCTGCGAATTCCGAAAGAAGCGCTGCGAGCAAACCTGCTGGAGTGGACGGAAAACTCCCGCGAGCATGTCGGCCCGCGTTCCGTGTCTTCGGGGAGTCCAACGCCACGGCAAGACTCGGTGCTCGATCAATACACCCAGGACCTGACCGCCGATGCTCACGCTGGGCGCATCGACCCGATCGTCGGTCGCGATGGCGAAATTCGCCAGTGCATCGACATTCTTCTGAGACGCCGGCAGAACAACCCGATTCTGGTCGGTGCGCCGGGCGTAGGCAAAACCGCCGTGGTCGAAGGCCTGGCGCTGCGCATCGCCGCCGGGGATGTGCCGCCGTCGTTGCAGGAAGTCAGTTTGCGGGTGCTCGACCTTGGTTTGCTGCAGGCCGGGGCCGGGGTCAAAGGTGAATTCGAACAGCGACTCAAAGGGGTGATCGACGCGGTTCGCAGTGCCGACAAGCCGATCATCCTGTTCATCGACGAGGCCCACACCTTGATCGGCGCTGGCGGTGCCGAGGGCGGCAGCGATGCCGCCAACCTGCTGAAACCTGCACTGGCCCGAGGCGAGTTGCGCACGTTGGCCGCGACGACCTGGATGGAATACAAAAAATATTTCGAGAAAGACCCGGCCCTCGCCCGCCGTTTTCAACTGGTGCAGGTGGAAGAGCCGGACGAAATCACCGCCGTGGAAATGCTCCGGGGCGTCGCCGCCAAACTCGAACAGCACCACGGCGTGCAGGTGCTGGATGCCGCGATCCACGAAGCGGTGAAGCTCTCGCATCGCTACATTTCCGGCCGCCAGTTGCCGGACAAGGCCATCAGTGTTCTCGACACCGCCTGCGCCCGGGTCGCCCTCGGTCAGCACGATGTGCCGCCACCGCTCGAGAGCCTGCGCCACCGTCAGCAAAGCCTCAAAGAAGAAGTCGAACGCCTGCGCCGGGAACAGGCCACGGGGCTTGATCACCGCGAGCGCATCACCCTGCTGGAAAGCGAATCGAAGACCAACGTCCAGGCCATCCGCGAACTGGAAACCCGCTGGGGCGAAGAGCGCGTGGCGGTGCGCGAACTGCTCGACACCCGCCGCGAGTTACTGGCGTTGAGCGAAAGCGCCGACAGCGACAAGCCCGACGAAGCCATCGACAGCCGCATCGATCATCTGGCCGCCGAACTGCTGCGTCTGGAAGCCGGGCTCGATGCGATCCGCCAGGACGATCCGCTGGTGCCCGAGCAGGTCGACGGCAAAACCGTCGCCGCCGTGATCGCCGGCTGGACCGGCATCCCCGTCGGCAAAATGCTCGCCGACGAAGCCCACGCCGTGCGCACGCTCGGCACACGCATGGGCCAGCGCGTGATGGGTCAGAGCACCGCGCTTAACACCATTGCCCAGCGCTTGCAGGCCTACCGCGCCGGGCTCACCGATCCGCAAAAACCGGTCGGCGTGTTCCTGCTGGTCGGCCCCACGGGCGTTGGCAAAACCGAAACCGCGTATGCGCTGGCGGACGCGCTATACGGCGGCGAACGCAATCTGATCAGCATCAATCTCTCGGAGTATCAGGAAGCCCACACCGTCAGCCAGCTCAAAGGCGCACCGCCCGGTTACGTCGGTTACGGCAGCGGCGGCGTACTGACCGAAGCCGTGCGGCGCAAACCGTATTCAGTGGTGTTGCTGGATGAAATCGAGAAGGCGCATCCGGATGTACTGGAAGCGTTTTACAACGTGTTCGACAAGGGCTTGATGGAAGACGGGACCGGGTTGGTGGTCGACTTCAAGAACACCGTGATGCTGGCCACCAGTAATGTCGGCGCCGAGTTGCTGCTCGATACACCGACTGCACAACTCGGCTCGGAAGCGTTCAACGAAGCGCTGCACAAAGCCCTGCTGCAAGCCTTCCGCCCGGCGTTTCTGGCGCGCATGACGGTGGTTGCGTATCGGCCGCTGGATGAGCAGACGCTGGAAGGGATTGTGTTGGCGAAGCTGGAGAAATTGCGCGGCCGTTACAAGGCTGCGACGGGCAAGCAGTTCGAGTTCGATTCGGGAATTGTGAAAGCGGTGCTCGCCAAATGCAGTGCGGCGGGTGCGCGGGATGTCGAGAATGTGTTGATGACGCAGGTGACAGGGAAATTGGCGGAGTGGGTGTTGGAGTAAGTGACGTACTGTCATTGAAAGCTAAAAAAATACAGGAGTTAATGGAATGCCGTTACCCAGCGCGCCTCAACAGAGACCTGTTATCAACGTTTTGTCACCGCACAATCCCAACCATCTCTGCATCCTCAGTGTTGTGCTGGGTGTCATCGGGCAGCATGTCACCACCAAGAGCCCGGAAGAGGTACAGGCCTACACTCACCCTGGTGAAAGTACCATCTATGTGGCAGCGAACAAAAATGGCGAGTCATTGATTGCCGCCTGTGAGGTGCTTCTAACCGCCATACACCCCGGTGGTAGTAATGCACTCATGGAAGCGGCCAGAATTCTCCATGTGTTGTTCTCGGAAACGGACCGAGTGATCAATCAGAACATCCCGGAATACGAGTTGCAGGAAAGCTGGCTGAAGAGCAATCAGGTTGGTAATAAAAATGGCAATTGGGCGACAGACGAAAACTCCAAACTGGTCAGATGGAAGTTTCTCGATCGCGCGCCGATCATTCCTGACACCAAACTTTACGTTACCAACATGCCCAGCAAGACCGCGAAGGAAAAGGCAAAGGTCGCCGAAAAAATTCTTGAATTGACCTACAACCCCCGCCTCAACACCAAACAACTCAATAACCTCTTGAATTTGGTCAAGGCATTCAAAGAGCAGAAACCATTGCCACGTACGGTGGTGCTGAGCCCGATAACAAAAATAACCAACACTCCTCCAACACCGCATGCCCTGCAATATGTAGAGAATGATGGCTACCATGCGGAAATTTCGCTGATGCGAGCTTTGATTATCGGCAGTGAATTCAAACCCGTTATCAAGGGAAATCTTGGCGGTAAAAAAGCCGCATGCGCAAAGTGCAGTGCCTGGTTCAGCAAGGTTAAAACGCTGTCGGCGAACCAGATTGATCCTTCTTTTCCAAACGAAGCTGAATTCGGTAATTTGCGGCCACAACGACAATCACCTACCAATTGGGCGGCGCCAAAGTTCTCCCCCCACGTTTTTTCCTCGACTGACTTCACTGTTTTCAAAACGGTGTATGAAGGCGCCGGCAAGGTCACGACAAGCGCAGAAGAAGAACTCATGGAATTCACTTGAGACTGGTCAGCCCATCACAACAGAGTCGCCAACGTCTACGTTCAGTAACGGAAGGTGAGGCATGTGGATTTAAGGGGACAGATTTATTTATGCGAAACAAATAAATCCGTCCCCTTCAGGAGAGCAGCAAGCCTATTGGTAAATTTTCAAGATTGCAGGCCTTTAATGGGACTAACGCCAATGCCATTGAATCCGGAATACAAATCCACCACTGTCAACGTAAACGGTAGCAACGTCACGGTTCCTCTTTATGCAAAGGCAACTTTGACATCGACCAACATGACCGGCGGCTCGGGCCCGGATCAGTCCTTGCGACCACCGGGATTCGTGTCCGGTACTTGCCCGGAACATCATCAACGAGGGCATCTGATTGGCAACAAGCTGGGCGGCAGCGGAACCGATCTTCGGAATCTGGTAACACTGACCGAAGGTAGCAACCATCCAATCATGTATGAGTACGAAGCCATGGTTTACGAGTACGTGAAGAAGAATCCCGGGATCGAGTTTGTGTATCAAGTCACCGCACAGTACGACACCTCGCGCTACTTGGTTGCGCAAGTTGCACCCGGTGGTTCGACATCCGGGGCTGCCAACAATCCTTACTGCCCGCTTCCCTGCCCGGAATCTTTACGAATCGACTTTTTCTACGCAGAAGCACCTGGAAAGTTGAATTACCCATTGATATATCGGGTTTTGACGGAGCATGGTGAAGGCTGGAACACTGGACCGCTCTATATTCTCAACGGCGTGTACAAGTTTCACGAAGGTAGCCCGAAACATGTCGCCCAAGGCTGCTGGGCATCGTGAGGTGACTATGAGCTTCGATATTTTCCCGACACTCGAACACGAGATAAGGCTGAGCCCTCCTGAGCGCGCGGTCACACTGATCGCTGCCTGCAATACCAATGAAATCGGCCGATTCAATGTTCGTGAAACCGTCTATCAAACACTCATTGGCTCCAGACCCGAACAACGGAAAACTCAGTCCTGGATATTTACCTCCAGTGTGATCCGCGCACAGACGGACAGCCGCGATCGGGTCATGGTGTTTGTCAGCGTCAAGAAAAAATATTTGAAAAAAGTATCTGACTCACTCAATGGATGGAGCTGCCCCCACGGGACGCCAATGCAGGTCATCAAAGTTCAACATGGCATCGCATCCTCACAACTTGTTTTTGCGAATTCTTGATCGGAGGCAATGCGGATGCCCCGCTCCACCGACAGCAACACTACGCTCTCCCTCACCGCCACCTCGCTGTCGGCGCTTTACCCTGAGTCGCTCTCCGGTGAGGAAGCCCTGAACACCCTCGGCGTTCAAACCCTCAACGGATTGAATGACGGGACCTCGCTCACCCTCACCAGCGCCATCGCCACCCACGTCACCACCACCCTGCACAACGACGCGCAACTGCGCCCCTTCGACGCACTGGTCGCCGAAATCCGCCAGCTCCCCGCCGACGCCACCGCCGAGCGCTATCAGCTGGTTCTAAGACCATGGCTATGGTGGCTGACCCTGGCCAGCAACAACCGGGTATTCCAGAACCTCGCCACCTCCGACATCGTCACCACAATCTTCAAAGCTCACGGTTTCACCGATTTCAAACTCTCACTGACCGGCAGTTACACCTCACGCGAATACTGCGTGCAGTACGGCGAAACCGACTTCGCCTTCGTCTCGCGGCTGCTGGAAGAAGAAGGCATCTTCTGGTACTTCGCCCACGAAGACGGCAAGCACACGCTCGTGCTGGGCGACAGCAACGACGCTTTCGTACAGATCCCCAACGGGCCGACGGTCAAGTATCTGGGCCAGCAATTGGGTGAGCGCGAGCTGCACGGCATTCGCTCAGGCCAGGTATGCCTGCAAGCGGTGGCTGGCGTATACAAGGCGACGGATTACGAATTCACCACGCCGACCACTTCGCTCTTCGGGCAGGCAGAGGCCGTCGCCGGGCCGCGTTCTATCTATGAGCATCCCGGCGGTTACAACGCCAAGGCTCGGGGCGATGCGTTGACCAAGCAGCGGGTCGACGGTTTGCGCACCGAAGAGAAACGCTTCGTTGGCGAGAGCGATTGTCGCTGGCTGATTCCTGGGCACTGGTTCACCCTCGATGGCCACGACGATGCAAGCCTGAACATCGATTGGGTCGTCACGCGGGTGACCCATGACGCCAGTCATGAAAGCTATCGCAACCGCTTCGAAGCGATCCCCAAGGCCACGCCGTTTCGCCCGCTACGCCTCACGCCCAAACCGCGCATGCATCCACAAACTGCCATCGTCGTCGGCAAGTCCGGCGAGGAAATCTGGACCGACGAATACGGCCGGATCAAGTTGCAGTTCCCGTGGGATCGCGACGGTAAAAACGACGAAACCAGTTCCTGCTGGGTCCGCGTGGTGCTGCCGTGGAGCGGCAAGGGTTTCGGCATGCAGTTCGTGCCGCGTATCGGTCAGGAAGTCATCGTGACCTTCATCGACGGCGATCCGGACCGGCCGCTGGTGACCGGTTGCGTCTACAACGGTGACAACGCCCTGCCCTACGCCTTGCCGGCGAACCAGACCCAATCCGGGATCAAGACCCAGTCATCCAAGGGCGGCGGCGGTTTCAACGAGCTGCGTTTCGAGGACAAGAAGGATGCCGAAGAGGTGTTCCTGCAAGCGCAGAAAGATCTGAAGATCAACGTGCTCAACGACACCACTGCCACGGTCGGCCACGACGAAACCCTCACAGTGCAGAACGCTCGCACCCGCACGGTCAAGGACGGCGATGAAACCGTCACGCTGGAGAAAGGCAAACGCAGCGTCACGATCCAGACCGGCAGCGACAGCCTCGATGTGAAGGACAGTCGCACCGTGAAGGTCGGCGCCGACCAGAACCACAGCACCGGCGGCAATTACACCGACAAGGTCACCGGCGACTACAGCCTGACGGTGGATGGCAACCTGACGATCAAGGTCAGCGGCACCCTCACCCTGCAAAGTGGCGGCAGTTTCACGATCAAGAGCGGCGCGGATCTGGCCACGTCCGCCAGCACCTCGATCACCCAGAAGGCCGGCACCGCCATGACCAATCAGGCCGGCACTTCGCTGGACAACAAGGCCGGAACCACTCTGACCAACGACGCCGGCATCAGCCTGACCAACAAGGGCGCGGCCTCACAGACCGTGGACGGCGGCGGCATGCTGACCATCAAGGGCGGGTTGGTGCAGGTCAACTGACAAGGAGAAGCCATGGCGATCACACCGCTGGATCTGCAGCAGGATGACAAGCAACTCAAGGGGCGTTTGCAGGACGGTCAACTCGATGGCCCGTTGAACATCAAAGATGACGGGCGCAAACAAGCCGATCTGAATTACAGCCAGGGCGAATTGCAGGGCACGTCCCTGCTCTATCACCCCAACGGCAAGGTGTCGGCGCAGATGCCGTTCGTGCGTGACAAGCTGCAGGGCATCGCCAGTTTCTATGCGCCCGAGGGCTGGTTGCAGCGCAAGGCCACCTACCGGCGCGGGCTGTTGCATGGCGAGGCGTTCAATTACTTTCCCGACGGGCAAGTGGCGGAGGCCGAGTTCTATCGCGATGGCGTGCGTGAGGGGCGATATCAGCGCTTTCATCCCAACGGCAAACCGGCGGTGGATGCGCGTTATCTGAATGGGCAGTTGATGGAACCCGAACAAGGGTTCGCCGAGGACGGACGACCGCTGGATGCCGATGGCAAACCGATTTCCCGGGTGCGCTGGTGGTTTCGCAAATGGACAGATCCGGCGCAGGCCTGACTCAGGGAATCAACATCTGCATCTGCCCCGGCATCACGATCTTGATCACCCCCGCCCAGTTGCACATCAACGTGCTGTTGGCATCGATCGCCGGCATTCCGCCCAGCAGCAGGGTCGGTGCGCCGCCGGGGATCCACGGCGTGGCGGTCGCCGGAATGCACGGCATCGGCGTCAACACGCCCAATGCCGCAGCCGTGGCAGCCGCGACCATCGGGTTGGCCATGCTCATGCACATGCCGAACGTGGTGACGTTGACCAGCGGAATATGATCCATGATGTTCGCCGCCGGCATCCCGCCGGTCAGCGTGCGGTTGACCGGCAGCACGTTGAGCACCGCCGGTGCGGCGCCGAAACTGCATTGCAGGGTGGCGCTGGCACAGACTTGCGGGCAGCCCATTTCAAAGCTCCTTCGTGAACAAGGCATACGCGCTAAACCTTAGTCGCCAGCGGCCCGCCGCGCACATTCCCAAAGGTGATTATCGTCCAACACGCTAACCTATAAGACCGAACCGCGCTTGTGACGACCCGAGCGCGCCATTAGATTAGCCAATGATGTCTGGCCTCCAAAATAAGCAGAAGGGATAAGCATGGCGCTTACTGACCAGTCCACCCGTATCCGCTCTGGCGAAGAACTCGATGCCAGCCTGATCGATCCGTACCTCAAGGCGCACATTCCGGGCCTGACCGGCACGCCGCAGATCAGCCAGTTTCCCGGCGGCGCGTCGAACCTGACCTACCTGCTGGAATACCCGGACCAGGAATTTGTCCTGCGCCGTCCACCGTTCGGCCACAAGGCCAAGTCCGCCCACGACATGGGCCGCGAATTCCGCATCCTCAACCAGTTGCGCGACGGCTTCCCGTATTGCCCGAAAGCCTACGTGCACTGCACCGACGATTCGGTGATCGGCGCCGAGTTCTATGTGATGGAACGGGTCAAGGGCATTATCCTGCGCTCGGACCTGCCGCCGGAACTGGGCCTGGATTCGGCCAAAACCGAAGCCCTGTGCAAGAGTTTCATCGACCGTTTCGTCGAACTGCACCGGGTCGATTACAACGCCTGCGGCCTCGGCGATCTGGGCAAGCCCGAAGGCTACGTCGCCCGCCAGATCAAGGGCTGGAGCGAACGCTACGAAAAAGCCCTGACCCCGGACGCACCACACTGGGAACAGGTCAAAGCCTGGCTCAACGACAAGATGCCGGCCGACCACCCGACCTCCAGCATCGTGCACAACGACTACCGCTTCGACAACGTCATCCTCGACCCGAACAACCCGATGCAGATCATCGGCGTGCTCGACTGGGAACTGACCACCCTCGGCGATCCGCTGATGGACCTGGGCAACACCCTCGCCTACTGGATCCAGGCCGACGACCCGGCACCGGTGCAACTGATGCGCCGCCAGCCAAGCCACGCCCCGGGCATGCTGACCCGCCGCGAATTCGTCGACTACTACGCCGAGCGCTCGGGCATCCAGATCGACAATTTCGACTTCTACTACACCTACGGCCTGTTCCGCCTGGCCGGCATCGTGCAGCAGATCTACTACCGCTTCTTCCATGGCCAGACCCAGGACAAACGCTTCGCGCAGTTCATTCACATGAACAAACTGCTGGAGCAGATGAGCCTGCAGGTCATTGCCAAATCCAGCCTCTGATGACGGCGTTATAACAAGGCTTACTACAAGGGAATCCCATGTCCAAGACTCAGTTGTTCGACCTCGACGGCAAGATCGCTTTCGTCTCCGGCGCCAGCCGCGGCATCGGTGAAGCCATCGCCAAACTGCTGGCCCAGCAAGGCGCCCATGTCATCGTTTCGAGCCGCAAACTCGAAGGCTGCCAACACGTGGCCGACGCCATCATCGCCGCCGGCGGCAAGGCCACCGCCGTCGCCTGCCACATCGGCGAAATGGAACAGATCAGCCAGGTCTTCGCCGGGATCAAGGAACAGTTCGGGCGCCTGGACATCCTGGTCAACAACGCCGCGACCAACCCGCAGTTCTGCAACGTGCTGGACACCGACCTCGGCGCCTTCCAGAAAACCGTCGACGTGAACATCCGCGGCTACTTCTTCATGTCGGTGGAAGCCGGCAAGCTGATGCGCGAAAAAGGTGGCGGCAGCATCATCAACGTGGCGTCGATCAACGGCATTTCGCCGGGGATCTTCCAGGGCATCTACTCGGTGACCAAGGCCGCCGTGATCAACATGACCAAAGTCTTCGCCAAGGAATGCGCGCAATTCGGCATCCGCTGCAACGCCCTGCTGCCGGGCCTGACCGACACCAAATTCGCCTCGGCCCTGGTGAAAAACGACGCGATCCTGAAACAGGCCCTGACGCAGATCCCGCTCAAACGCGTAGCCGACCCAAGCGAAATGGCCGGCGCCGTGCTGTACCTGGCAAGCGACGCTTCGAGCTACACCACTGGCGTATCGCTGAACGTGGACGGCGGTTTCCTGTCCTGATCCGCTTCTGACGCAAAACAAAAGGCAGCCCACGGGCTGCCTTTTTCATGCCTCCAGCACCTTCGGCAACTGCCAGCCGAAATGCACCGACAACAACCGCAACAACAGACACGCCGCCCCCGCCAGCAACGCAGCCGCCACCGGCGGCACACCCAGCCTGCGCCCGACGATCAACACCGCCGCCCCGACAAACGCCGAACTGGCATACAAATCCGCCTGCAACACCACCGGCACCCGCGCCAGCACAATGTCACGCAACACCCCGCCACCGACCCCGGTAATTGTGCCCATCAGCATGGACACAAACGGCGAGATCCCGAAATTCAACGCCTTCTGCGCCCCAGCCACGGCAAACAACGCCAACCCCGCCGCATCCAACACGATCAGCGTCGAACCGGACCAACCCAGCACCCGCTCATGAAAAACAAACGCCACCCCGCCCATGGCAAACGCCAGCGCTGGATAGCGCCAGTCCGCCACAGCCTTGGGCGGCGTCGCACCGATCAACAGATCACGCGTCACCCCGCCACCGAGCGCGACGATGAACGCAATCACCATCACCCCGAGCAGATCGAGCTGACTGCGCATCGCCGCAATCGCGCCTTCAACCGCAAACACCACCGTGCCGACCAGATCGGCCACCAGCACAATCCACTCGACCCGAGCCTTCACAGGCGCACGGCTTATTGAGTGACGCAACGGGTCTTGGTGATGTGTCGAGTCACTTGCCCGTCGGCGTAGGCATCACCGGCGACCTCGGTATTTTCCATGACCTGACAAGTCCGCTCAGGTGGCGGAGGCGGCGCGGCCGGCGGAGGGGGTGGAGGACTGGCGCAACCACTGAGCAGCACCAGACCGAAAGCCGACAACAACGAAAAACACACGCGTTTCCCAGGATTGTTCATAGGATGACCCGCGATGAATGGAAGAAAACTCCCGTCGCCGAGCAGGACAACGCCCGGTTATGGAAACCGAACCACTCATTCCTTATAGACCAGTGGACTGCAAGTGCCAGTGAAACGGCTCGAACTGGCAGGATTTGCTGTCGATTTTCGGGATGAGTCGACTGATCCATCGCCACCGCCGACAAGTCATCACCTACAGGTGAATGTCAGATTGGGACGCAGAGCGTCCCGGGCTGCATTCCCACGCGGAGCGTGGGAACGATCAAAGCAAAAGCAGTCCGCTCTTCGCTTCTCACCACTCAACACGA
>NZ_AKJQ01000065.1:0-41754 GCF_000282255.1 Pseudomonas sp. GM25
GATGACCCGCCGCAACGGCTGGAGTGCTATGACATCAGCCACTCCAGCGGTGAAGCCACGGTGGCTTCCTGCGTGGTGTTCGGCCCGGAAGGGGCGATCAAGTCGGATTATCGTCGTTACAACATTGAAGGCGTGACCGCTGGCGACGATTACGCCGCCATGCACCAGGCCCTGACCCGGCGCTTCAGCAAGCTGAAGGAAGGCGAGGGCAAGTTGCCCGACATCCTGTTGGTGGACGGCGGCAAAGGGCAGCTGTCGATGGCGCGTGATGTGCTCAACGAACTGGCTGTTCCGGATCTGATCTTGCTGGGGGTCGCCAAGGGGGCCACGCGCAAGGCGGGATTCGAGACTTTGTATCTGAATGATGCGGCAAACGAGTTTACCTTGCGGGGTGATTCGCCGGCGCTGCATCTGATCCAGCAGATTCGTGACGAAGCCCACCGCTTTGCGATTACCGGCCACCGTGCACGGCGCGGCAAGACCCGCCGCACGTCGACGCTGGAAGGCGTTGCGGGCGTCGGGCCGACCCGGCGTCGGGACTTGTTGAAACATTTTGGTGGATTGCAGGAGCTGTCTCGTGCAAGCATCGAAGAGATCGCCAAAGCACCGGGGATCAGCAAAAAGCTAGCAGAGTCGATTTATGCAAACCTGCATAGTGAGTAGAATGCCCATTCACCTCGTAGCCAGTTGTGCCGATGAATATCCCTAATCTGATTACCGTTCTCCGCGTCCTGCTCATCCCGATCTTCATTCTGTTGTTCTATCTGCCTTACCAATGGAGCTATCTGGCCTCAAGTTCGGTATTCGCCTTTGCGGCGGCAACGGACTGGCTGGACGGCTATCTCGCGCGACGACTGGAGCAAAGCACGCCGTTTGGTGCGTTCCTGGATCCTGTCGCTGACAAACTGATGGTCGCTGTTGCCCTGGTGTTGCTGGTGCAAGAGCATGGCAACCTTTGGCTCACACTGCCGGCCGCTGTCATCATCGGTCGCGAGATCGTTGTCTCGGCATTGCGTGAGTGGATGGCCGAACTTGGTGCCCGGGCCCATGTGGCCGTGTCGAATCTGGGCAAGTGGAAAACTGCTGCGCAGATGCTTGCACTGGTGATTCTCCTGGCCAATCCCAAGGTTTTCAGTTTCTGGGTTGTCATCGGTTACGCGTTGCTGATGGTGTCGGCAGGCCTGACCCTGTGGTCGATGGTTCAATACCTTCGCGCTGCCTGGCCACATCTGAAGACCGATGTTGAAAAGAAATAAAACTTTTTTGAATCAAAGGGTTGACGGGGCATCTGGAATCTATAGAATGCGCCACACCAAGCGGGAATAGCTCAGTTGGTAGAGCACGACCTTGCCAAGGTCGGGGTCGCGAGTTCGAGTCTCGTTTCCCGCTCCAAGTTTGTACGACGTTTGTTGTTGCGCTACTGACAGCAAATGTTTTGAGGCCGAGTAGCAAAATGGTTATGCAGCGGATTGCAAATCCGCCTACGCCGGTTCGATTCCGACCTCGGCCTCCACTATAAACAAGCTCCGTAGATCCATGATTTACGGAGCTTTTTTATTTGCGTTGCACTGAAAGATTTTGTCTTTGAAACGGCAACTGCAAACTTGCTTCACCGGGAAGTGATGTATATATTTCCCCCTCTGCCGCCGATGTGCAGTTCCTGTCAGGACTGTGAATCGCCATCAGAGCCAAGCAACACCGCGCTACCGCCCGAATGGCGAAACTGGTAGACGCATGGGACTTAAAATCCCCCGCTCGTAAGGGCGTGCCGGTTCGATTCCGGCTTCGGGCACCATGAATATCAAGGGCTTGCGTGAGTTTACTCATGCAGGCCTTTATCATTTGCGCTCCGCAATTTCGGAGCCTGCTCCGCAACTCACTTGGTCGGGGTGACTTTCTTGCCGATCCTTTTCCGGGTGTCATTCTCCGTCAACACTGCGGTGGTGTGCCCGAGCTGCACCTTGTTTTCCATGGCGCACAAGTATCGCGAAACACGCACGGCTTTCTTTAACTCGGCCTGGCGTCGGGTTTTGTATTAAAGATTTCAGCTTTGCAGACGACATAGTGGTGTTAAGAACAATACGCCGGAGGAAAAAATGGGATTTTTCGACAAGGTCAAGGAGCTGGCTCTCAAAGCTAAATGCGGAGTCGGCATTCACGCCGGAGACTATGTCAAGGCTGTTAGTGGCCCGGCGTGTTTGCTGGAAAAAACATGCCCTGACTGTTTTGAGCATTTGACCAAACACAAGCATGAGTTTGGTGAGTTCACTTACAAAAACCATCATACCTGTACGATGATTCGCAACTGTGTACATTGCGACCACGAAGATTCAAAGGTGAAGCATGAAGATTTCGTCGAGATGGGCACAGATGATTTTTGCAAGGTGAAGGAAAAATGCATCAGATGCGGCTTCACTCAGGTGAAGAAGGAGGACCACTACATGACTGAGGTCTCCCGTAACGATACGCATAAAACGCTTTCGTGCATCCGGTGTAACAAGACCGAGACAAGGCAGTTAGAACGATACTGAGTTTGAAAACATCCAAAACCCGGCCACCGAGCCGGGCTTTTTATGCGCATGATTCTTGTCTGAGCGCTGTTTTGAAAAGCCACCACCTTTTTCCCTTTCCTATCCCAGGTGTACTTTTCGGTCATTGCGGGCGAAGTGAGCTAGTGTTTCTTTCGGGCTCAACCGAACACAGGACAATGATGATGAAGCGACTGCTATTGAGCGTTTTGCTGATGTCTTCAGGCCTTGCTCAAGCTGGCATCCCACTGCTGAACGCAACATGCCCTGGAAATATCGAGGTCCACGCTGACAAGGGCGGCCCGATCTACATCAATGGCAAAGAAGGAAAACTGAAGAAATTCAACGATAACGCCTTCGAAGCCAAAGGCAGTGGCGTGACCATCTCGCTGACGATCATGCCCGACGGCTCACCTGATGTTTCATATACCGGCAAGAACAAAGCCAATGGCGTTTGCCAAGTGAAGGAAACCAAGTAATCCGGGTTATTCCATGTCGGGGCTTGTGTCGTAAGGGCATTCAGCGAACAGCAAAAAGGGCCGATTCAATCGGCCCTTTTTTTGTTCAGACGAAGGCTTGCCCGGTAAACCCTCTAGGCAAACGCTGAAGTCCGGCCATCGCGGTCAACCGCTCGATCCACTCGGAACGCCAGTCGGACGCCGTGTGCGCATCCTTTGAATGGCGAGCCGCGCGCCGCGCCGCATTGCGCTGGTCTTTGCGCGCATCCTTGTATGCGTCGGTATTGCGGCAGCTGCGGCACTTCACACGATTGAGTTCGCTGCTGGAGGAGAGGTTGTTGCCCTTGTGCCCGCAGGCCAGGTGCCCGTCGACTTTGAAATGAATGACCATAAGACGTCTCCTTGGTGACGTGTAAAGGTATTGACCTCTCACGACCAAGGACGTTCTTTTTTCGCGCACCGTGAATCGATGGCTTACCTGAAGCGTGGCAGTGGCCGGTCGATCGGTTTGAGCGATGACAGGGTGCTGCGAATCAGCGGGGTATCCTTTTCGATATCGTTCAGCCGGTCGCGGATGCGCAGGGCGGTGGGGTGCCCGCCTTGATGGTCGACCCAGTCGGCGATCTCTTTGCAGGCCGCGGCCAGACGTGCTTCGCGGGCATCGAGCAAGGTGAGGAGAGTGGTGATGGACTCTCTTTCGGACATGGAACACCTCCGTTCATTAATCCGCTCGGTGGCAGCAAAAAGCCCGCGAAGGGCGAGCTTTCTGCCGTTGGGGCGCTGCTCCTTCAGCTGGTTTGAGTATAGACCCGTAAATGACAGCTATCAGCCCGACGACTCAGGGGCGGTCACTCGCGAGCTGGCGGCGTTGAGCCGATGACATTCCTTGCGGGCGTCTTCTTCCCGATCGTAGCCGTCGCCGATGAAGCCGCCGGTTCGCGTGTCGCAGATGCGATACCAGCCCAGGGCTTCGGCGGGCTCATGGAGAGTCTCTCCGGCGCGCCGGCCGTGGATGACGATCTTGTTGCAGCGCTTCACGACGAATATGTCTTCCATGGCGTCACCGCGGCTGATTCGTACCAGATCAACTATAGAAGCCCTGAGCAATCGTGCAAAAAATAGCCAAGTCAGTTCGTCGGGTGCAGTTGCCAGCCTGATGGGTGCCAGCGCAAGTGGTGAGTCGGATTCAACGCCTCAAGGAAGTCCTGATCGTGGGAAACGGCGACGATTGCGCCCGGAAATGTCTGTAATGACCGCTCGAACGCTTCTACCGATGGCAGATCCAGATGATTGGTCGGCTCATCCAGCAGCAACAGCTGCGCAGGATTCGTTCGCCACAAGGCCAGCGCCAGTGCGGCTTTCAGGCGCTCGCCACCGCTCAACGAAGCGCAGGGAGCCGTGGCGCGGCTCGCATCCAGCTGCAAGTGCGCGAGATAGCTGCGCAGGGTGCCCTCGGTCAGCGCCGCCCCTTGCATCATCAGCTGTTCGGTGATGGAACGCTGATCGTCCAGTTGCGCCAGTTGCTGATCCAGGAATGCGAAGGGCACGTGAGTCGTGGCGGTTCCATCGACGGGTGTCAGTTCCCCGGCGAGCACTTTCAACAGGGTTGATTTGCCACAGCCGTTGGGACCGCTGACAGCGATGCGCATCGGGCCGTGGATCGTAAGGCTCAGTGCGCCGTTTGACAGCCAGGGCAGCCGAGCGTCGATCAGCGTGCAAATCTGGCGGTTGTTCGGCACCGCGCTCCCGGGCAGGTTGATCAGCACGCTGTCCTCGGGTTGCACCTTGGCGTAAGCCTCGCGCACCTGGGCATCGAGCTCTGTCTTGCGGGCCTGATGACCCTGACGGACATGCCCCATGATCTCCCGGGCGGCGCCCTTGATCGCCACGTATTCGAAACTGGCAATGTTGGCGGTTTCGGCGTTGCGCCGAGAGTTGGCAGCGTGGCGCTGTATCGTGTCGTGCTCGCGCCGTAATCGAATCCGCTCGCGCTGGCGTTCGCTTCTGACGTGGTCGAGACGTGCTTGCGCCGCGGCTTGATGGATTCGCTGATGCTCGCGGAATGCCGAGTAATTGCCACCGAATTCGATAGCCCCCGATGCGCTCAACTCGACGATCCGCTGCATCCGGTCGAGTAGTTGTCGATCATGGCTGACAACGATCAAACCGGTGTGCCAGCGCTCCAGCGACTTCATCAGCCATTGCCGTCCTGATGCATCCAGATGGTTGGTCGGCTCATCGAGAACCAGCAACGGAGCCTGACTCAAAAACGCACCAATCAGGGCGATGCGCGCTTGCTGGCCGCCACTGAGGTTTCCGGTGTGATCGGTGAAGGCAACTTCGGCCAGGCCGGCGTCATCAAGCAAGCGCCGCAAACGGTCCGCCAGATCCCATTGTTCGCCAATGAGGTCGAAATCCTCGACTGATCCGCAGCCCCGGTTCATTCGCTCCAGCGCCTGAAGAATCGCGGCGCTGCCGGTGGACTCGGCGACCGTCTCGCCAGGTGCCGCGATAAAGCTCTGCGCCACATAGGTTGACGCTACGGCACGCGTCACGCTGCCGCTGGTAGGTTGCCATTCTCCGGCGATCAGGCGCACCAGTACGCTTTTGCCCACGCCATTGCGCCCGACAATGGCGGTCGGGGTGTGATCGAATTTCAGATTGAGTGCAGTGAAAATCGTCTCGCCATTGGCGAACTGAAAACCCAGTTGATTCAGGGAGACGAGAGCAGGCGTACGCGAGACGTGAGTCATCGGCACCTCCAAAAAATGTCGTGAACAGTGACAAGTGCCATGAACGGCGTGTCGCGATTACATTTTTGAAGGCTTAGTTGTTCACTTCTGCGGTCATCCCGGGGAGGTAGGAGGGCGTAGCCTAGTCGAGACGGCCGAAGGCTTCAAGGTGTACCTGCCTGCTCGACCATTCGCTCAAGGAACAGCGCCAGCGCGACTTCTTCCTTGCGCAGGCCTTTGCGGATGCGCGGTTTTGGCAACTCGGCCAAGGCGCCGAGCATGAAATGCTCGACCACCGCCGGGTGGATGTAGCACTTGCGACAGACCGCCGGCGTGTTGCCCAGTTGCCGCGCGACGCCCTTCACCATTTCGACCACATGCCGCTTGGCCTCGGTCTCGGACTCCCATTGCAGCTCCCGCAGAACCGCCAAGGCGAGGGCGCTACCGGCCCAGGTCCGGTAATCCTTGGCGGTGAAGTCGGCGCCGGTCAGGGTTTGCAGGTAGGTGTTGACGTCGGAGGAACTGACCGTGTGCCGCTCGCCGTTTTCATCCAGATACTGAAACAGGTTCTGCCCCGGAATTTCCAGACAGCGCTTGATGATCCGCGCCAGGCGCCGGTCCTTCACCGTGATCTGATGTTCGATGCCGCTCTTGCCGCGAAACTGGAACAGGATCGCGCTGCCGTTGACCTCGACATGCCGGCTGCGCAGGGTGGTCAGGCCGTAGGAGCGGTTGTCCCGCGCGTATTGCGTGTTACCGACGCGGATCAGGGTGGCGTCGAGCAGCGTGATGACCGTCGCCATGACCTTGTCGCGGCTGAAGCCCGGCGATGCCAGCAGCGCTTCCAGCTGTTTACGCAGCTTGGGCAGCGCCAGACCAAATTCACGAAGACGCGAATACTTGTCCGCGTCGCGCACCTCGCGCCAGCGCGCGTGATAGCGATATTGCTTGCGCCCACGGGCATCGCGGCCGGTGGCTTGCAGATGGCCGCGCGGGTCGGCGCAGATCCACACGTCGATGTAGGCCGGTGGAACGGCCAGTGCGTTGATGCGTTTGATCTCGTCGGGATCGGTGATGCGCTGGCCTGCGGGGTCGAAGTAGGCGAATTTTCCGCGCAGTTTTTTGCGGGTGATACCGGGCTGCGTGTCATCGACGTAATGCAGATCCGAAGGCAACACCTCGGTGAGCGCAGTATCGGGCATGGCGGACTTCCTTCGCGGCAAATCAGGCTGTTAAAGCCATTGACCGCGCGTCATGACGGTCGTGCCCGCAGATTTACGCCAGTACCGCAACAGCCTTGATCTGGGCCCACAACGACTGGCCCGGATGCACGCCAAGCTGATCCCGTGAATAGCGAGTGATGCGCGCCAGCAACGGTGTCCCGCCGGCATCGAGGCGAATGAGCACGTGCGCGGCGTTATCGGCCGGCTGTTCGCTGACGACCGTGACCGGCAGGCGATTGAGGATGCTGCTGAACTCGCTGTTTTGCAGAGTCAGGCTGATGTCGCGTGCGTGCACCTTGCAACGCAGTCTCTGGCCCGTTGTCATCGGCGCGTGAGTCACGCGAATGTTCAGTGACGAGTTCGGCAGTTGCAGGGTGAGCAATTGATAGTCGGCATCGTAGCCGCTGACCTGGCCTTCGATGATCACGCCGGCGTCGTTGTCCATGGCCAGAGGCAGGTCGAGCCGTGCCAGGGTTTCGCCAATCGGACCGCTGGCCAGCGCTTTGCCGTCGCTGAGCAGCACCAGATGATCGGCGAGCCTGGCCACTTCGTCCTGCGCGTGACTGACATACAGCACCGGAATTTCCAGTTCGTCGTGCAGGCGTTGCAGGTAGGGCAGGATTTCGCTTTTGCGCTGACTGTCGAGGGCCGCCAAAGGCTCGTCCATCAGCAGCAGTCTGGGGCTGGTCAACAGCGCGCGGGCGATGCCGACACGCTGACGCTCGCCGCCGGACAAGTGCTGCGGGTGACGATCGAGCAAGTGGCCGATGCCCAGCAGTTCGGTGGCTTGGGTCATGTCGACCCGGCGCTGCGCGTTGGGAATACGCTTGAGGCCGAATTGCAGATTGGCCAGCACCGAAAGGTGCGGAAACAGGCTGGCTTCCTGAAACACATAGCCGAGCGCGCGTTTGTGCGGCGGCACGAAAATGCCTTTTTCGCTGTCCTGCCAGACCTCGTCATTGATGCGGATAAACGCCTGCGGCGCGCGTTCGAGTCCCGCGATGCAGCGCAGGCACGTGGTCTTGCCCGAGCCGGACTGCCCGAACAGCGCCGTCACACCGCGACCGGGCATCTGCAGGTCAACATCGAGGCTGAAGCCCGACCAGGCCAGTTTCAGACGTGCATCAATCATCGATCAGCTCCAGCCCGCGCGGGTCTTGCGGCTGGAATACAGCGCCAGCAACACCAGAAACGAAAACACCAGCATCGCCCCGGCCAGCCAGTGCGCCTGCGCGTACTCCATGGCTTCGACGTGGTCGTAGATTTGTACAGAAACCACCCGGGTCTTGTCGGGAATATTCCCGCCGATCATCAGTACCACACCGAATTCGCCGACGGTGTGGGCGAAGCCGAGGATTGCTGCAGTGATGAAACCGGGGCGGGCCAGGGGCAGAATCACGCTGAAAAAAGTGTCCCAGGGATTGGCGCGCAGGGTCGCGGCCACTTCCAGAGGACGAGTGCCGATCGCGGAGAAGGCGTTTTGCAACGGCTGCACCACGAACGGCATGGAATAGAGCACCGAGCCGATCACCAGGCCGGTGAAGCTGAAGGTCAAGGTGCCAAGCCCCAGCCATTGGGTGAAATGGCCAATGAAGCCATTGGGGCCGAGCGCCAGCAACAGATAGAAGCCAATGACCGTCGGTGGCAGCACCAACGGCAGGGCAACAATCGCGCCGATGGGGCCGCGCAGCCAGGAACGGCTGCGCGACAGCCACAGGGCAATCGGAGTGCCGACGACCAGCAGGATTGCGGTGGTCAGGGACGCCAGTTTCAGGGTCAGCCAGATCGCCGCGAAATCGGCACTGGTCAGCGACATTTACAGCTGATAACCGTAGGACTTGATAACCGCAGCGGCTTTCGGGCCTTTGAGGTAATCAACCAGCGCCTTGGCAGCGGCGTTGTCCTTGCCCTTGTTGAGGATCACTGCGTCTTGCTTGATCGGGTCGTGCATGCTCGCCGGAACGATCCACGCCGAACCGCTGCTGACCTTGCCGTCCTTGTAGATCTGCGACAGGGCGACGAAGCCCAGCTCGGCATTGCCGGTGGACACGAACTGATAGGCCTGGGTGATATTCTGGCCTTCGACGATCTTGGCTTTGGTGGCCTCAGTCAGTTTCAGCTTTTCCAGCACCTGAGTGGCGGCCAGACCATAAGGGGCGGCTTTCGGGTTGGCGATGGACAGATGCTGGTACTCGTTTTTCTTCAGGACGTCGCCTTTGGCATCGACGTAACCTTCCTTGGCCGACCACAGCGCCAGGGTGCCGATGGCGTAGGTGAAGCGCGAACCCTTGACGGTATCGCCTTCTTTTTCGAGTTTTTCCGGGGTGGTGTCGTCAGCCGAGAGGAACACTTCGAACGGCGCGCCGTTTTTGATCTGGGTGTAGAACTGGCCGGTAGCGCCGTACGCCGCGACCAGTTTGTGCCCGGTGTCTTTTTCGAAATCGGCGGCAATCGCCTGGATTGGCGCGGTGAAGTTGGCCGCGACAGCGACTTGCACTTCGTCGGCCTGAGCGGCGCCGATGGCGAATATCGCGAGCAGGGCAGGGGCAAAACGTGAGGCACGATTGATCATGTAACGGCTCCGTGGGTGGCAAGTGCAGTGGGCAGTTGTTATTGGAAGGAAGACTGCGCCGATGCGAGGGGGTGAAACGCTATATAGCGAAATATATAGCGAAATGCCGCCAAACGGGAAGCACTGCTTTTAAACCGGGCGAGGGCGCCACGCTCCTCACCCGTTCGGGGTCATCATCGCGTCAGTTTTGCCAGTGCGCCTTCCGCCAGTTGCCGGGTCAGTTCAGCGGTGCCGAGGTCTTTGCCGAGCGTGAACGCCTGGCCGGCCCAGAGGTTGCTGAACTCCGCTTCACCCTTCGCACGCAGCGGCATCAAGGCACCGCCGGCCAGTGGAAAGGCAGGGGCCTTGTCCGACATCGGGCCCAGCTCCCGCATCACCCGATTGAGAATCCCCCGCGCCGGGCGCCCGGTAAACAGATTGGTCACCGCCGTTTCGCTTTCCTTGGCAGTGCGCAAGGCCTTGTGGTGCGACGCACTGACTTTCGCTTCAGGAGTAAACAGATACGCCGTCCCGACCTGAACCGCCGAAGCGCCGAGCAGGAACGCTGCCGCCACGCCGCGCGCATCGGCAATCGCACCGGCAGCGATCACCGGCACACTCACCGCGTCGACCACTTGCGGCACCAGGGCAAACGTACCGACCTGACTGCTCAGGTCAGCGCTGAGGAACATCCCGCGATGGCCGCCGGCCTCGTAACCCATGGCGATGATCGCGTCGCAGCCGTTCTGCTCCAGCCAGATCGCTTCGTCGACGGTGGTCGCCGACGAGATGATTTTCGCGCCGGTGGCCTTGACCCGATCCAGCAAGGATTTTTCCGGCAGGCCGAAGTGGAAGCTCACTACTTCAGGGCGAAATTTTTCCAGCACTTCGCAGGCGGCCGCATCGAAGGGCGCGCGGTTGGACACCGGCGTCGGCGCATCGAAATCGACACCCAGTTCTCGATAGTAGGGTTCCAGCAGATTTTTCCAGTCACGGGCCTTTTGCTCATCGGCGGCCGGAGGCTGATGGCAGAAGAAGTTGACGTTGAACGGCTTGTTCGTGCCCTGGCGAATGGTTTTCAGCTCTTCGCGCAGTTGCTCGATGGTCAGCATCGCCGCCGGCATCGAACCGAGGCCACCGGCGTTGCACGCTGCGATAACCATGGATGAGTTGGTGGCACCGGCCATGGGGCCCTGGATGATCGGCAGTTCGATGCCGAAAAGGTCAAGAATGCGGGTATCAGGCCATTGGCTCATGGAATTGCTTCTCCGACGACAAAACAGGGCAGGGACGGTAGCAGCCGGTTTTTTAACGCAAAGCCACCCCCATGACCAGCACAGATTTGTAGCTTGAACAGCCGGCGCCTGCTCGGCGTTCGGGCCCGATTGGCTAAAGGTCGAGTGGGGCAAAATGTTGCAGTGTGCTATTCCAGTCCCTCGACATCCTGAATTCCACCCGTGAGAGGCAGTCATGTTCAAAGGCATTTTGATCGACAAAGACGACAGCGGTTATCGCGCCAACCTGCACGAGATCAACGACGAGCAGCTGCCGGAAGGCGATGTGACGGTACGCGTCGCGTATAGCACGCTGAATTTCAAGGACGGCCTGGCGATCATCGGCAGCAGCCCGGTGGTGCGCAAGTTTCCGATGGTGCCGGGGATCGATCTGGCGGGCACCGTTGAAGTCAGTTCGCACCCGGACTACAAGGTCGGCGATGCGGTTCTGCTCAACGGCTGGGGCGTTGGTGAAAACCACTGGGGCGGTCTGGCGCAAAAAGCGCGATTGAACGGTGACTGGCTGATTCCGCTGCCCAAGGCATTCACCGCCGCGCAAGCCATGGCCATCGGCACGGCCGGTTATACGGCGATGCTGTGCGTCATGGCGCTGGAACGCAACGGCGTGACCCCGCAACAGGGCGAAGTGCTGGTGACCGGTGCCAACGGCGGCGTCGGCAGTTTTGCCATCGCATTGCTGAGCAAGCTGGGCTACCGCGTGGTCGCTTCGACCGGTCGGGTGTCGGAACACGAGTACCTGAAACAACTGGGTGCCAGCGAAATCATTGATCGCGCCACTCTGTCGGAACCCGGGAAACCGCTGGCCAAAGAGCGCTGGGCGGGCGTCATCGATTCGGTCGGCAGCCATACGCTGGCCAATGCCTGCGCCAGCACCCGGGCCGAAGGCACGGTGGCCGCGTGCGGTCTGGCTCAGGGCATGGATTTTCCGGCATCCGTGGCGCCGTTTATTTTGCGTGGCGTGACGCTGGCAGGGATCAACAGCGTGACTCAGCCCAAGGCCCGGCGCATCGAGGCCTGGGATCGTCTGGTGAAGGATCTGGATTTCAGCCTGTTGCCGCTGATCAGCCACGAAATCGGCCTCGGCGAAGCCCTCGAAGCGGCCCCGAAGTTGCTCGCCGGTCAGTTGCGCGGGCGGGTTGTGGTCGACGTCAATCGCTGACACATTAGCGCCACCGCGGCCCGTCCGGGCCGCACTTCGAGCTAATGGAGTGGCGTTTTCGATGGACTTACAACAGCAATACGTCGATTCATTCACGGTTTCCGGGCTGCGCGTACGCACCACCAACGCAGCCGAACACAACCCTGAAACCGCGCAGATCGGTCCGATGTGGGGACAGTTTTTTGCCAAGGGGCTGGCCAGGGTGATTCCCGGCAAACTGACCGAGTCGTCCGTGTATGGCGTGTACTCGGCTTACGAGTCCGATGCCACCGGAGCATTCGATGTCACCGCCGGGGTGGCGGTGACCGAACCGTCAGCAGACTTCGAGACGATCCGGATCGAAAGCGGCAATTATCTGATGTTCGAAGGGCGCGGCCCGTTGCCGGGAGCGGTCATCGAGACCTGGGGCCGAATCTGGCAGCACTTTGAAGCCAATCCGCAGATCGAGCGTCGATTCGCCACCGATTTCGAGGCCTATACCGGCCCCGAATCGGTGGCGATTTACATCGGCCTGCGTTAAGCCGGCGTTTCGCGCAGCAACAGCTCACGCTTGCGCTCCACGCCCCAGCGGTAGCCGCTGAGATTGCCGTCGCTGCGCACCACGCGGTGGCACGGAATGGCTACCGCGAGGCTGTTGGCGCCGCAAGCCTGGGCCACTGCGCGCACGGCTTTTGGCGAGCCGATACGCAAGGCGATGTCCGCATAGCTGGCGGTGCTGCCGACCGGTATTTCGCGCAGCGCCTGCCACACCCGTTCCTGAAACGCCGTGCCACGCACATCCAGCGGCAAATCCAGCCCGATGGCAGGCGCTTCGATGAAGCCGACGACGCGCGCGATCAGTTGCTCGAACTCGGCATCGGCGCCGATCAGGTTGGCCCGGCGGAACTGGTCCTGCAGGTCGCACACCAATTGATGCGGATCGTCTCCCAGCAGAATCGCGCAGATTCCGCGTTCGCTCTGTGCCACCAGAATGGCGCCGAGCGAGCACTGGCCGACGGCGAAGCGGATGTCGTTGTTCTGGCCGGCGGCCCGGAAGTCGCCGGGTTTCATGCCCAGCACCTGATCGGCCGCCTCGTAGAAACGGCTGTTGGAATTGAAGCCGGCGTCATACAACGCCTCGGTCACCGAGCCGCCGTCTGCCAGACGCTGACGAACCCGGCGCGAACGATGCGCGGCGGCGTAGCCTTTAGGCGTCAGGCCCGTCGCAGCTTTAAACACGCGATGAAAATGAAAGGCGCTCAGGCCGGCGGTCTCGGCGAGATCGTTGAGCGCCGGCAGGTTTTCCGACGCCTCGATCTGTCGGCAGGCTGCGGCAACGGTGGCGGCGTGCTGTGCAGCGACTTCGGTCTGATCCTTGCTCGCCCGTTTGCTGGGGCGATAGCCCGCTGCCTCGGCGTCCTCGGCAGTGTCGAAAAACTCGACGTTCTGCGGTTTCGGCAAGCGCGCCAGGCTGCTGGGGCGGCAATAGATGCCGGTGGTTTTCACGGCATAGACAAATTGGCCGTCCGCCCGAGGGTCACGTGCCACGACAGCGGCCCAACGTGGATCGTCTTCAGTGTTCAGCGAGGTGGAAAGCGTTTTCATGATGGAGAGTCCGTTGACCTGTTGAATTTCAGGTTAACCAGTGCCACCGGCCGGAACACTCCGACCCTTGCGGTCAAACTTTGCAGGATTATCCAGCGGTGCGAAACGTCAGGTTGAAGCGCTGTTCGCCAAGGCGCGGGTGCCGACCAGGCTTGATCGGCAGGATGCCGTGATAGCGCAGCCGGTCGACACCGCCCCAGACCACCATGTCGCCGTGCAGCAGCGAAATCTTCTGGCTCCTGTCGCCGCGCGCGAAACCGCCGAACAGGAACGTTGCCGGCAAGCCCAATGACAGCGAAACGATCGGCGCTTCGTAGGCATTTTCGTCTTTGTCCTGATGCAACGACATCTTTGCGCCCGGGACATAACGATTGATCAGGCAGGAATCCGGTACGAAGTCGGCAAATCCGGCGCGTTTCGCTGCCGTCTGCGCCAACTCGCGAAACACCTCGGGCATGGCCGGCCAAGGGCGATGGCTCACGGGATCTTCAGATGAATAGCGATAGCCGCTCCGATCGGTGATCCAGCCCAGTGCACCGCAACTGCTGGTGGCCACCGACATGCTGAAACCTCCGGGTGTCATCATGTGGCGCAGCGGGGCGCAGGCGATGATCGATTCCAGGGCCGGCAACAACTGCTCGATTTGCGGCAGGGCAAAGCCGCGTAGCACCCAGGATTGCTCGCCGATCTGTTCGGCGCGCCGGGGCTGCTCGGATTCTGTGTCGGCGAACAGATCGAAGGTGGTTTGCATGATCGTCAGGTCGCGTCGTGGAAGATGATGCCCAGAGTATGCCGTTTTCCGCTGTGCAGTCGGCTGACACCGTGACGCATGGTCACCCGATAGTCGCCGCACGCCTTTGACCGGGCGCTGGTTGACGGCAAAGATCAGCGCGTCGCCTTTTCTCAGGTCCATCACCAGCGGACGGGACTGCATTCTCGGACGTTGTTCGGTCATGACGAACTCACCGCCGGTGAAGTCTTCGCCAGGTTCTGACAGAAGAATCGCCACTTGCAACGGAAACACATGTTCGCCGTACAGGTCCTGATGCAGACAGTTGTAGTCTTGCGGGCCGTATTGCAGCAAGAGCGGGGTAGGTCGCAATTGACCGGCGGCGTGACAGCGCTCGAGAAATTCGCTGTGTTGCTCTGGAAAGCGCGCTGGCAGGCCCATTCGTTCATGCCAGCGATTGGCCAGAGGCACGAGTCGCGGGTAAAGCGCGCTGCGCAGGCGTTCCACCACGGGGGGAAGCGGATAGCGCAGGTATTTGTATTCCCCGCGCCCGAAACCGTGGCGGGTCATGATGACCTGGGATCGAAACGGTTCACTTTGTGGGTAAAGCGCACTCAACCGATCACAGGTGTCCGGGCGCAGCAGCGTGCGGATGACGGCACAACCGTCCTGATCCAGTTGCTGCTCCAGAGCAATCCAGTCGAGCGCATCGAGCGGGGAGGCGGGTGAGGGTGACATGCTGATTCCTTGGCTTACATTCAGGTATCAGTCTGGGCCGTCCACCCGGTCGCAACACTCCGCCGCTTGCGGTCGAATTTCGCCCGGGTCTTACAGGGCCTTGCTGACGCTGATGTCGCTGATCACATCATCGCTCTGGCCATGCAGGGCATCCAGTGCGGCCTTGGCTTCTTCCGGCGTGCCGTTTTCCAGCTGGGCGAACTCGAAGCGGCGTTCACCGTTGAGTTTGTACTTGATCACGTATTTGGTCGTTTGGGCCACGTTGATGCTTACCTGTCTGCGTTGGCGGAACTGCTCAGCTGAGTTTGGAGCTGGAGCGGCGAATGATCTTGATCGAGTGCGTCAGGGTCGGCTTGCGGGTCACGCTGATCGCGCGGCGGTTGACGGTGTCGATGGTGATGTTCCAGAAACCGGTGCTCGGCGCGGTAATGCGGGCCGGGAATGTGTCGAAAGCACCGCCGTGATAGGTGTGACGGCCGCCATTCTTGAAGCTGCGGAAGTTGGCGTCGTTCATCAAGCGGATGTTGCAGGTTTGCGAGCATTGAATGACGACGATGTCGTCTTCGTTGAGGTGCTCGCGCTGGTGAATGAATTTCATGGGCGCCTCCAGAAGGGCTTTTTCTACAAAATCAAAACGATAGCATTGTCGATTGGCGCAGTTTATCAGCCCGGACAGGTTATTATCCGGCTGTCAGGCACCGCTTTGACAATTAAAAACAGATATTCACGATTCTATGTGAGTTAAATGCAGCAGGCCTCGGAGAAAAACGGCATTCGTGCTGTCGGAGGGTCTTTATCGGAGGTTTTGTATGAAGTGGGGTGTGGTGATTCTGCCGTTGGCATTGGCTATGGGTGGTTGCGCAAGCGTTTCGGAAATCAATGAAACGTTGCCGACCATGAACGTCATTTCCGGCAAGAAACCCCATGAATATGCTGAGTGCCTGGCCGAAAAGCTGTCCAGCAGCCGGGGTGCCCTGCAGGTGGAGCGGAGCAAGGACGAAGTCCGGGTCATCGTTCCGGGCAAGCTGGGATCGGGTCCGGCCGCGGTGTTTGACATCGAGGATCGCTCCGGTGGCAGCAGTATCAAGCTGCACGAGCGGATGTCCAATGTGCCGCTGCGTCCATGGGATGTGCGCAAAGCCGCCACGGCCTGTATTTCCGGCTGATAGACTATCAGCAGTCAGCATTGATGCCGTCACAGCGTTGCTGTGGCGGCATTGTCATTTCTGGGAGCGGTGAATGAAGAGAGAGCAGGTGCGTGAGCGACACAAGGAAGGGCTCATTGCGGCGACCCATGTGATCCAGAACCCGGCGAATTCGGGGGAGTGGATCGTGTTTTTCAAGAAAAGCGCCGGTCGCAGTTACTTTCTGGTCGACGATAACGACGAAGTCGAGTCCTTCAACCGGCTCGACGACCTGATCGAGGTTGTACGCGGGCTGGGGATCAAGTTCGCCGAAATTCACATGTAAGGCTATTTACATACGACCACCACGCTACGGGTTTTGTAGTTGCCGACGTCGACGCCCAGCGTCTTGTCGTCTTCCTTGGGCGCCGGTGTGCCGTCGGTCCCGACGATGCGATAACCGGTTCCGGCGCACGATGCGTCAGCCTTTTCATAACAGCTGGCCCAGGAGTTGGCTTCGCCGGAGCAGTCGATGCTCAACCCTTGTTCGCCGTTGTTCAGGTAGGTGGTCTGCGAGGTGGCGCAACCGGCCAGGGCCGCGAGCGCAATCAGGGGCAGGAAGCTGATGAAGGGGCGGTTGATCATGGCAATGTCGTCTTCGAGGAGGAGGGGGCTAGACGCTATGACAGCGCCGGCATGAAAAGGTTATAGCGATTGGCCACGTCTTTGTGCGCAGTCCAAAAAAAGCCCTGCGCGAAGGCAGGGCCGGGATTCGTCGTTGCGGATCAGTCTTGATCCTTGCCGCGACGTTTCGGTGCAGGAGGCGTGTAATCAAGCACCGCGGCTACTTCAATTGCCATCGCTTCAGTGGGCAACGGACCGGACACATCTTCGCCGTTGGCGGCGGTGATATGCCACTGGCCATCTTTCCCCTTGGCGACGGTGTACCCATTGATGATTTTTGCTGCGGACATCTAACGGCCTCGTTGGCTGGTTCAAAGGCGCCATGATAGCGGTAAATGGGCGAATGGGCGCAGGTCGATGAGGTGTTCCGAGATCTTTGGGCTACGCTGATTGCGCAGCCTCTGTGTGCGGATTGAACTATCCGCCAGATTATTTCTCTATGTTGACATCGGTTAGCCAGTGCGGGGCATTGTAAGGTGCACGCCGCCTGATTAGACTGCGCCGAAACTCGTACACACAGCCCTTTCAAGGACTTATATGATCAAGAAATGCTTGTTCCCAGCAGCCGGTTACGGTACTCGCTTCCTCCCAGCGACTAAGGCCATGCCCAAAGAAATGCTGCCGGTGGTAAACAAGCCACTGATCCAGTACGGCGTCGAAGAAGCTCTGGATGCTGGCCTGAACGAAATCTCCATCGTGACCGGCCGTGGCAAGCGTGCCCTGGAAGACCACTTCGACATCAGCTATGAGCTGGAAAACCAGATCAAAGGCACCGACAAGGAAAAATACCTGGTCGGTATCCGCAAGCTGTTGGACGAGTGCTCGTTCTCCTACACCCGTCAGACCGAAATGAAAGGCCTGGGTCACGCGATCCTGACCGGTCGCCCGCTGATCGGTGACGAGCCGTTCGCCGTGGTGCTGGCGGACGACCTGTGCGTCAATCTTGAAGGCGACGGCGTACTGACCCAGATGGTCAAACTGTACAAGCAGTTCCGCTGCTCGATCATTGCCATCCAGGAAGTCGATCCGCAGGAAACCAGCAAGTACGGCGTGATCGCTGGCGAAATGATCCGCGACGACATCTACCGCGTACACAGCATGGTCGAGAAGCCAAAGCCGGAAGACGCACCGTCGAACCTGGCGATCATCGGCCGTTACATCCTGACCCCGGACATCTTCGACCTGATCGAACAGACCGAGCCAGGCAAAGGCGGTGAAATCCAGATCACCGACGCCCTGATGAAACAAGCCCAGAACGGCTGCGTGATGGCCTACAAGTTCAAGGGCAAGCGTTTCGACTGCGGTGGTGCTGAAGGCTACATCGAAGCAACCAACTTCTGCTTCGAGAACTTCTACAAGACTGGCAAGGCTTACTGATAAAGCCTGATCTGCCTGTACGAAAAAGCCACCTTCGGGTGGCTTTTTCATTTTCCGCCCCTATATCGGCAGGAGTACTTGCCCAGCGGACGACGGCGGGTATGCTGATCGCCTGCCGAGGAGATAGAAATGGCCTACGATTTTGACCTTTATGTGATTGGTGCCGGTTCCGGCGGTGTGCGGGCTGCGCGTTTTGCTGCCGGGTTCGGTGCGAAAGTGGCGGTGGCCGAGAGCCGTTATCTGGGCGGTACTTGCGTCAACGTCGGTTGCGTACCGAAAAAACTGTTGGTGTACGGCGCTCACTTTGCCGAAGACTTCGAACAGTCCTCGGGATTTGGCTGGAGCCTGGGCGAGGCGGATTTCGATTGGGCGACGCTGATTGCCAACAAGGATCGCGAGATCAATCGCCTGAACGGCATTTATCGCAATCTGCTGGTTAACAGTGGCGTGACCTTGCATGAAGCCCACGCGAAAATCGTTGGTCCGCACGAAGTTGAGGTCAACGGCGAGCGCTACACCGCGAAAAATATTCTGATCGCCACCGGTGGCTGGCCGCAGATCCCCGAAATTCCGGGTCATGAGCATGCGATCAGCTCGAACCAGGCGTTCTTCCTCAAAGAACTGCCCAAGCGCGTCCTTGTCGTTGGCGGCGGTTACATCGCCGTCGAATTTGCCGGGATCTTCCATGGCCTGGGCGCCAACACGACGTTGCTGTATCGCGGGGATCTGTTCTTGCGCGGTTTCGACGGTTCGGTGCGTAACCATCTGAAGGAAGAGCTGACCAAGCGCGGTCTGGATCTGCAATTCAATGCCGACATTGCCCGTATCGACAAGCAACCGGATGGCAGCCTGAAGGCGACCCTCAAGGATGGTCGCGTACTGGAAGCGGATTGTGTGTTCTACGCCACCGGTCGGCGTCCGATGCTGGATAACCTGGGGTTGGAAAACACTGACGTGCAGCTCGACGACAAAGGCTTCATCAAGGTCGACGAGCAATATCAGACCACCGAGCCGTCAATTCTGGCGCTGGGCGATGTCATCGGTCGTGTGCAGTTGACGCCAGTGGCGCTGGCTGAAGGCATGGCAGTGGCACGGCGCCTGTTCAAACCTGAGCATTACCGTCCGGTGGATTACAAGATGATCCCGACGGCGGTGTTCAGCCTGCCGAATATCGGCACCGTCGGCCTGACCGAAGAAGAGGCGCGGGAAGCGGGTCACGAAGTCGTGATCTACGAAAGCCGCTTCCGGCCGATGAAGCTGACCCTGACGGACTGCCAGGAGCGCACGCTGATGAAACTGGTGGTCGATGGCAAGTCCGACAAGGTGCTGGGCTGTCACATGGTCGGGCCGGATGCTGGCGAGATCGTGCAAGGTCTGGCAATCGCGTTGAAGGCTGGTGCCACCAAGCGTGACTTCGACGACACCATCGGGGTGCACCCGACGGCGGCCGAAGAATTTGTCACGATGCGTACGCCGGTCGGCGCTTAAGTCTTTTTCGGTTCTGCTGCGTCTGGCGCTGCCGCAACGGTGGTAGCTAGGCGCAGGCTGTCTTGCGCCTTGGTCAATTCCTTCTCCAATGACTGATTGAGCTGCGACTGCTCGTCGACGTTCTGCTTGAGCGTCTGACTTTCCAGCAGGGCCACGCGCAGGCGTTCCTGGAGGAGGGTGCGTTCGCTGTCGACGCGGGACGCTTGCTCCAGCAATTGATCCTGGCGCTGATTGCTGTGCTTGAGCTGATCCTGCATCAGGCTCAGTTCGCGCACGGTGCCGCGATTTTCGGTCAGCAAGCGCTCGTTGTCGCGGTGCAGCTGGGTGATCTCGTCCTGACGTACCAGCGCGCTTTGCTGCGCCTGGCGCAACTCCATCTGCAACTGCTGCACCTGGGTTTCGTGACGACTTTGTTCCTGCTCGCGCTGTTCCTTGATGGCGTTGCGGTAGTGCTCAAGCGCATCACGGGCGTGCAGGTGCTTTTCTTCCAGCGAGCGGATCTGCTCGTCCTTGTCCTGCAAGCGCAATTCAAAATCGGCCAGCGCCTGATTCAGCCCGGCGTTGCGGGTCTGTTCGGTCTGCAGCATCGAGCGGGTATCGCTCAGGGCTTCGGATTCCTTGGCCAGTGCTGCGGCCTGAATGTCGTGCTTCTTCTCCAGTTGCGCGTGATCCTGACGAAGCTGATTCAGCTCCTCCTCCAGTGCCTGACGCTGTTGCTCGTACTGCTCGCGTGCCTGATCAATCGGCTCTTGCGCCTGTTCTTTCAGGCGTTGGGCAAGGCGCGTGACGAGTGCCAGCAGCTCGTCATCGATGGGCTCTGCCGAAGGATCGGTCGGTTCGCTGCCGTCATCCAGCTCCTTCAGGTAACGATGGATCGTGGTTTTTGAACCCGTATTGCCCAGTTCGATGCGTACTGCGTCGATGCTAGGGTGCTCACCACGGGCGAGGATCGCTGTGCGCGCGATCTGAACTACTGCTTTGTTAACGCCGCCACGGGCCATATCTGCTCCTACCATTTCGTACTGTGGTACATGCCACCAAAGTACGCAGTGTACCATGTTGAAAATAAAGTGAAACAAGCGCCCATAAACGGGCGGGATATACTGGTATTACCCCGTGTGAAACCCCTAAAATCGGTTTCCGAAAAAAACCTCAGTACGCCACGAGAAAATCAGCCCATGAGCGATATCGATCGCTATCTGCAAGCCGCCACCCGTGACAACACCCGCCGCAGCTATCGTTCGGCCGTCGAGCATTTCGAAACGGTCTGGGGTGGGTTTCTGCCAGCGACAGCGGACAGCATCGCGCGGTATCTGGTGGCGCATGCGGGCGTGCTGTCGGTCAACACGCTGAAGTTGCGTCTGTCGGCGCTGGCGCAGTGGCACAACAGTCAGGGCTTTGCCGATCCCACCAAGTCGCCGGTGGTGCGCAAAGTGTTCAAGGGCATTCGCGCCCTGCATCCCGCGCAAGAAAAACAGGCCGAGCCGCTGCAGCTGCGCGATCTTGAGCAGGCCGTCGCTTGGCTTGAGCAGGAAATGAAGGACGCTAGAGAGAATCAGGACCGGCCGCTATTGCTCAGAGCCTGCCGTGATCGGGCTTTAATCCTGTTGGGCTTCTGGCGCGGCTTTCGTAGTGATGAACTGTGTCGGGTGCAGATCGAACACGTGCAGGCCCACGCTGGTAGCGGCATCACCCTGTACCTTCCACGCAGTAAGGGCGATCGGGAAAACCTCGGCCAGACTTATCAGGCCCCGGCGCTGCTGAAGTTGTGCCCGGTGCAGGCTTATATCGAATGGATCACCGAGGCAGCACTGGTGCGGGGCCCGGTGTTTCGCGCCGTCGACCGCTGGGGCAATCTGAGCGAGGAGGGCTTGCACGCCAACAGCGTGATTCCGTTGCTGCGTCAGGCCCTGGAGCGCGCGGGGATCTCCGCCGAGCGCTACACCAGCCATTCCCTGCGGCGCGGCTTCGCAACCTGGGCCCATCAAAGCGGCTGGGATCTCAAATCGTTGATGAGTTACGTGGGCTGGAAGGATATGAAGTCTGCCATGCGCTATGTTGAAGCGAGCCCCTTTCACGGGATGGCCCGGATTACGGATAAGCCGCTGTCGCCGTAGATATCGTTTTCTTCTATTAATACCCTCAGCTAATAGCGAAAACAAATCAGCAGCATCAGGTTTGCCAATGAGCCATCCGTCGAGTGACTGGGTAGGATTCACCCATCGAATTCACAACCCTGACGGAGAGTCATCAATGCCTATCATCAACAGCCAAGTAAAACCGTTCAAAGCTACCGCGTTCAAAAACGGCGACTTCGTACAAGTCTCGGACGCTGACCTGAAAGGCAAATGGTCCGTAGTGTTCTTCTACCCGGCCGACTTCACTTTCGTTTGCCCAACCGAGCTCGAAGACCTGGCTGACAACTACGCCGCCTTCCAGAAACTGGGCGTAGAGATCTACAGCGTTTCGACCGACACCCACTTTGCCCACGCTGCCTGGCACAACACTTCGCCAGCCATCGGCAAAATCCAGTACACCATGATCGGCGACCCGACTCAGGTCATCTCCCGCAACTTCGACGTGCTGATCGAAGAAGCTGGCCTGGCTGACCGTGGCACCTTCGTGATCAACCCTGAAGGCCAGATCAAAATCGTTGAACTGAACGATGGCGGCGTTGGCCGTGATGCTTCCGAGCTGCTGCGCAAAATCAAGGCTGCTCAGTACGTCGCTGCTCACCCAGGCGAAGTTTGCCCGGCCAAGTGGAAAGAAGGCGAGGCCACTCTGGCTCCGTCCCTGGACCTGGTCGGCAAGATCTAAGTCTGTGACACACGCAATGCAGGGCGGGACTCCGCACCTACTTAAGTAAGCTGCACCGCCCAATAGAAAAGCCCGGGCGAGATTCGCTCGGGCTTTTTTTCGCCTCAAATAAAGTCAGGAGATCGCCCGTATGTTGGACGCCAATCTTAAAGCCCAGTTGAAATCGTACCTGGAACGGGTCACCCAGCCGATCGAGATCGTTGCCTCACTCGACGACGGTGCGAAATCCCGTGAAATGCTCGACCTGCTGAAAGACGTTGCCAGTCTTTCGCACCAAATTACCTTGATCGACAGCGGCGACGATGCACGCAAACCGTCGTTCTCGATCAACCGCCCCGGTGCCGACATCAGCCTGCGTTTCGCCGGCATCCCGATGGGCCATGAATTCACTTCGCTGGTGCTGGCCCTGCTGCAAGTCGGCGGCCACCCTTCGAAGGCCAGTGTCGAAGTGATCGAACAGATCCGCTCGCTCAAGGGCGAGTTCAACTTCGAGACTTACTTCTCGCTGTCCTGCCAGAACTGCCCGGACGTCGTTCAGGCGCTGAACCTGATGGCCGTGCTGAACCCGAACATCCGCCACGTCGCCATCGACGGTGCGCTGTTCCAGGACGAAGTCAACGATCGCAAGATCATGGCCGTGCCGAGCATCTACCTCAACGGCGAAAACTTCGGCCAGGGCCGCATGGGCCTGGAAGAGATCCTCGCCAAACTCGACACCGGCGCCATCGAGCGTCAGGCCGAGAAAATCAGCGCCAAGCAAGCCTTTGATGTGCTCGTGGTCGGCGGCGGCCCGGCCGGTGCTTCGGCGGCGATCTATGCCGCACGTAAAGGCATTCGCACCGGTGTTGCAGCCGAGCGTTTCGGCGGCCAAGTGCTGGACACCATGGCCATCGAGAACTTCATTTCCGTGCAGGAAACCGAAGGCCCGAAACTGGCGACCGCGCTGGAAGAGCACGTCAAACAGTACGACGTCGACATCATGAACCTGCAACGCGCCGACAAGCTGATCCCGGGCAAGAATGGCGAGTTGCATGAGGTTCACTTCGCCAGCGGCGCAACCCTCAAGGCCAAGAGCGTGATTCTGGCGACCGGCGCGCGGTGGCGTGAAATGAACGTGCCGGGCGAGCAGGAATACCGCAACAAAGGCGTGGCTTACTGCCCGCACTGTGACGGTCCGCTGTTCAAAGGCAAGCGTGTGGCGGTGATTGGCGGCGGTAACTCCGGCGTCGAAGCGGCTATCGACCTGGCGGGTATCGTGTCCCACGTGACCCTGCTGGAATTCGACGTTCAGCTGCGCGCCGACGCCGTATTGCAACGCAAGCTGCACAGCCTGCCGAACGTCACCGTGATCACCAGTGCGCTGACCACTGAAGTCACCGGCGATGGCCAGAAGGTCAACGGCCTGCGCTACAAGGATCGCAATACTGACGAGCTGCGCACGGTCGAGCTGGAAGGGATCTTCGTGCAGATCGGCCTGTTGCCCAACACCGATTGGCTCAAAGGCACTATCGAGCTGTCGCCGCGTGGCGAGATCATTGTCGACAACCGCGGTGAAACCTCGATCCCGGGTATCTTCGCTGCCGGCGACGTGACCACCGTGCCGTACAAGCAGATCGTGATTGCAGTGGGCGAGGGCGCCAAGGCTTCCCTCAGTGCTTTCGATCACCTGATCCGTACTTCGGCTCCGGCGTAAATCCCGGGCCTGAAAAAGAAAAACCCCCATCAGCGATGATGGGGGTTTTTCTTTGCGTGTTGCTTTTTACCCAGGTCCAGCTTTACAGCGGAGCTGGCTGAATGATCTCGACCCAGTAGCCATCCGGATCCTTGATGAACGCCAGGCTCTTCATGCGGCCATCGGTCAGGCGCTTCTGGAAGTCGCAGCCCAGTTCTTCAAAGCGTGCGCAGGCAGCGACGATGTCCGGTACCGAGATGCAGATGTGGCCGAAACCGCGTGGATCGGTGTTGCCATTGTGGTAGGCGAAAGCCGCGTCGTTTTCGGTGCCGTGGTTGTGGGTCAGTTCCAGAATGCCGGGAATCGACTTCATCCATTCGGTGCGGGCAGCGGCGTCGGCCGGAATCTGCGATTTGTCGACCAGGGCGAGGAAGTACAGGCTGAATTCCGCTTCCGGGAAATCACGCTTCTCTACCAGCGAGAAACCCAGTACGCGGGTGTAGAAATCCAGCGATTTGGTGATGTCTTTGACGCGCAGCATGGTGTGGTTGAACACAAAGTTGCGGGTTGCGCTGTCTGGGGTGGCGGTGACGCCAGGGAAAGTGTTCAGTTCTTGCAGGCTCATGGGCCCTCCGTAACAAATTGGGGCAAGTGAATGGGCGCAATGATACGCATGCCTGGCAGCATCGCCAAACCGAAAGCGCGGGCTTGCCCTGCGAGCGGGCGGGCCTCAGACTTTACGGCTCAATCCGCGAGTGCCTCTGGTAATGATCCGACCGTTCAAATCGCTGTTCGTTTTCCTGGGTTTTTCCCTGCTTGCTCTGCCGGCCTTTGCCGAAGCACCGAGTATCACCTGGCCCGCCGGTTGGGAAGTCGAGGCGCTGCCCGAAACTTCTCCTGAAGTCTCGCGTCAGCGTGCGGTGAAGACTGACGCCGATGGCAATCAGGTGATGGTGATGGAGTTGACGATGACCCGCGTGGAAAGTGGTCATCAGGTCAACTTGCAGGGCGTGTTGCTGGAAATGCGCAAGTCGGTGCAGAAAGACTTTTTCCAGAGCGGTTATCAGAGTGTCTGCAACAAGGTTCATGCGAGCACGCTGGGATCGCTGACCGCGCTTGAGACCACTTGTACGGTGACTGAAAACGGCCGTCATGTGTTGTCGCAAACATTGGTTGCAGCGGTCGAGGCGGATAAGGCTTACGTACTTTCGTATGCCGGGCAGGCAGAGGTTTATAAGGCGAGCGGCGACGACATAGTGGCTGCGCGAAACAGCTTGAAATTCTAGTCGTCTGTTCGTGGTCAGCCAGATGTTAGATACCGGAACTGATTAAACATAAAGTTAATCTCCGGCTAACGGGGCAACATTCGGAAGCATAGTTCCAGCGCGGGAGCGGTTTGAGACTCAACTTTCCCGCCAGAAAAAACGTTGTATTTGTTAAATATTGTCCGAAAAAAAGCCCTGCATATGCAGGGCTTTCATGTTTGCGAGGGATTAACCGCGCAACCAGGAATCAACGGTGGCTGCACCGTATTGTTCCTTCCAGGCTTTCAGGCCACGGTGGTTGCCACCCTTGGTCTCGATCAGCTCGCCGGTGTGCGGGTTCTGATAGACCTTGACCACGCGAGCGCGGCGGGTTTTAGGTGCGGTGGTCGATTGCAGACCGGATTTCGCCGGGTTCGGATCGAGAATGGCGATGATGTCTTTCAGGCCTTTGCCGTAGGTTTTCATCAGCCCCTGGAGCTTTTCTTCGAATTCGATTTCTTTCTTGAGCCCGGCATCGTTCTTCAGCGATTCCAGCTGCTTGAGCTGTTCCTGAAGGGCCTTTTCAGCTGCACGAAATTCAGCGAGTCTGGACAATATCTTTACTCCAATAGTGTGTTTGGCTGATACCAACCGCAAACAAAGCTATAAGCCAAGAGCCTTGAAGCGACTCGGTGATAATGGCTCACCTGCCCATCTTGCAACAGGTAAGAAAAATTGTAGTAGTTAATGCGACAAGAGTAAATCCTGACTTTTTCTTCATGTAACAACAACGCTGTTTTGTATCAATTTGGTGCGAGCTGTCGGCGAGTCAGGATTTATCCCGCCAAGTTAATGATGAGTTAATGCTTCGATGAAGTCTGTAGCCGGCATCGGTTTGCCAAAAAGGTAGCCTTGCAGAAAGTTGACATGGTGGGCGGCCAGATAATCACACTGGGCTTGCGTCTCGACACCTTCGGCCACAATGCCCAGATCCAGTTTGGTGGAAAGCTCGATGATGCTGTCCAGAATGTGCCGGGACAGGGCATCTTTATCGATCATGGCGACAAATGTCTGATCGATCTTGAGGAAGTCGACATTGAAGGTCCTCAAGTAGCCGAGGCTTGAGTGACCGGTACCAAAGTCGTCAATCGCGATCTTCACGCCCATTGCACGCAGCTGCGCGAAGAGTTGATGGGTGATGTCGGACGGCTCGATCAGCTCGCGTTCGGTCAGCTCCAGAACCAGGTTGATGCTGCCGGGCTGGAACGCTGACAAAAATTCACGGCAATCCTCAACCAGCTCCAGATCGTGGCAGTGGCTGGCGGTGATGTTGATGCCGATGTGGAACGGCGCGGTAAAGGTCGCTGACAGCGGCCCCAGCACGACAGCAGTTTGCTGCATCAAGGCGCGGGTCATCGGCACGATCAACCTGGAGTGTTCGGCGAAGGGAATGAACAGGTCCGGACGCACCAGCCCCTCCTTGGGATGGTTCCAGCGCATCAGTACTTCCGCGCCCGACCAGCGTTTGCTGTCGCCGTGCACCACCGGTTGAAAGTACGGAATGAATTCTCCCGCCTCCAGCGCTCGCAGCATTTCATGGCTGGGCGAGGTGGAGCGCCTCTGCACGATGTAGCCGATCGCTCCCGATACCGCACCGAAGAACATCAGCAGACTGAACAGCGGCGGGTACTCGTCTTTCATGTAGCGCCAGGTTTCGCCTGCCGGAAACGCGGCGCTGACCGAGAACGCGTAGTGCGACGAGTGCAAGGTTCTTTGCGCCACAGGCAACGCGGGCAGGGCGCCCTGATGCACTTTGCCGTCGGCGGAGAGCCAGTTGTTGCCGACTTGCAGCAACAACAACGTGTGCCGGCCGATCAGGCGCAGGATGTTGCTCAGGTGATAGCCGTCCAGCGTGGTCAGTGCGCCGCCGCGACCCTCGCTCAGGCGATAGACCAGCAGCGCGGTGTCAGGCGTCACCGGGTTGCCGTTCATGAGCCACAACTTGCCTTGGGCGTAGTCGCCCGGATTCACGGCTTCCTTGAAGTCGCCGAACAGTGAACTGCAATAGAGATTGTCGTCCCATACCAGATTGGTCGAACGTACGAACGGGCGGCGGGTGACTTGTTCGCGCAAGGCCAGTTTGACGGTCTCGCAGGTCTGGCCGGCCAAAGGCAACAGTTCGCGGGCGGCCTGGGCGGTGTTGTCGAGCATCAGTTCGAACTGCCGCAGGGCTTCATCGGCGGTGTGTTGCGAACTCTGCTGAAGGGCGCGTCCGGCCTGCATATAAAGAATCACGCTGCCGAGTACGATCGGCAGCAGGCCGCACAGCAATGTCACGATAATCCGGGTGCTGCGCTTGCGGCGGGGCCTGACGGTCAGTGGCATGGGCGCATCCTGTCGCGATGGAGTGGGGCTCTAGATGGCAGGCGAAGCGTGCGCGCAAAGCCCGAGGTCTGAGCCCATGATAGATGGCCAATGACAGCTGCGCCGCTCAACGGTAATCCAGCCGTGTTGCCAATTGAATGAATGCCAGCGTGGCGGGCGATGCCTGGCGCTGATCCAGCACCGCCAGACCGACTTGTCGGGTGACGGCGGGAGACAGCGGTCGCTTGACATAGCGCGGGTCGGGATTGAAAGGCAACGAGCCTTCGGCCACCACAGTCATCGCATCGCCCCGACTCACGGTGTCGAGGGTGCTGAGCAGCTGCGAGCAGCGATAGCGGATGTTGGGGCTCAACCGCGCGGCGTTGAACAGGCGCGAAACCAGTTCCGACGAACCCGCCTCGGTCAGCACAAACGGATCGTTGCACAGGCCTTTAAGACTCACTGAGTCGTGCGCCGCCAACGGGTGACCGAGCGGGAGCAGGGCGACCATCTGATCTTCGATCAAGGCAAACGTGTCGAAGCGTTCCTCGGGCAGTACCACAAAACCGATGTCGATCCGCCGCTCTTCCAGCCACTGGATAACCTGCCGATCCGGGCCTTCATCGATGTGCACCTCGATCCCCGGATGCGCCTCGCGATACTGCTGCAGAATCTTCGGCAACAACTTGATCGAGGACGTCGGTCCGAACGAGCCGATGCGCAGCGTGCCGCGTTTCATGCCGCGCGCATCCGCTGCCTCTTGGCGCAACGTATTGGCCAAACCAAGCATCGCGCGCGCCCGCAGCAGCAATTGCTCGCCGATGTCGCTCAGTTCCACTTGCGATTGGTGCCGGCGCAGCAGTTCGACGCCCAGTTCCTGTTCCAGAGATTTCAAGGCGTGGGACACCGCCGACTGGGAAATCCCCAGACGATGGGCGGCGAGGGTGAAACCGCGCAGTTCGGCCACCAGCGAGAAGATTTCGAGTTGGGTCAGGGTCATGAGTAAAGACTCATTTTACGATGATGAGGAATCAATCGAATGATACGTCATCCGTCAGTCTCATCGTTGGGAGCGTTATGAGTTGTCATTGAACCTGTCCGTCCGGTCGCCTCGGACATGCCCGTCTATCTGAACCTGGCCCTTGTCACCATGATCTGGGGCGGAACGTGGGTAGCCGGGCGGTTTCTGGCCGGTAGCCTGAGCCCGGTGTTTGCCGCCAGCCTGCGGTTTCTGCTGGCCAGCGTGGCGTTGGTCGTGTGTTTAAGGCTCGCTCGAATCCGGTTGGCGCGGCCCACGCCCCGGCAATGGCTGCAACTGGCGTTGCTGGGGTTCTTCGGGATTTTCTTCTACAACCTGTGCTTCTTTTACGGGCTGCAATACATCAACGCTTCTCGGGCTTCGTTGATCGTGGCGCTGAATCCGGCGGTAATCGGTCTGGCGTCATGGCTGCTGTTCAAGGAGCGGCTGAGCCGGTTGAAGGTGATCGGAATTGCGGTCTGTATCAGCGGGGCGGGTGTGGTGATCGTCAGTCGCAACCCGCAGCTGTTGAGCGAAACGCCGGACGCGTGGATTGGCGATCTGCTGATCCTCGGCTGCGTTTTGAGCTGGGGCGTCTATTCGCTGTGCTCCCGCAGCCTCAACCAGAGCATCGGTCCGGTGCAGACCGTGACCTTTTCGATTCTGCTGGGCACCCTGATGTTATGGGCGCTGGCCCTGAGCCGGGGCGAAGTCGACGTTGCAGCGCTGGCCGCGCTTGGCACACGCCAATGGCTGAGCCTGGCCTATCTGGGCGTGCTCGGTTCGGCGCTGGCCTATATCGGTTACTACGATGGCATCCGCAAAATCGGCGCCACGCGCTCCGGCGTGTTCATTGCGCTCAACCCGCTGACCGCCGTGCTGGCCGGGGCAATCCTGCTGGGCGAACAGCTGACACTGGCCATGTGCCTGGGCGGCGTGCTGATTCTGGCGGGCATCTGGCTGTGCAACAAACCCCTTGCACCGGGCCGAAAAAAGCGGATTTTATAGAGAGGGCAGACAACCCTATTTACGCTGTGTAGAATCGGGTTACGCATACAATAATAATCGTCTTCTGGCAGCAGAAGCCTCGCCCGCAAGAGCCTTGGGTCGACAATGAAGATATTCGGGTTTCAACTGATCTACGGTGACTTCCTCGCCCGCAGTGTGCGTGGCATCTCCTGTGCGCCACCCACCGGTCTCAGCATTACTGACAAATAACTCTGGTTAATTGATAAGAATGATGAGGCGCCAACCATGGCAGATTTATACGAAAACCCAATGGGCCTGATGGGCTTCGAGTTCATCGAGTTCGCATCGCCGACTCCTGGCACCCTGGAGCCGATCTTCGAGATCATGGGCTTCACCAAGGTCGCGACCCACCGTTCCAAGAACGTGCACCTGTATCGCCAGGGCGCGATCAACCTGATCCTCAACAACGAACCCCACAGCGTTGCTTCGTACTTCGCGGCTGAACACGGCCCGTCCGTTTGCGGCATGGCGTTCCGGGTCAAGGATTCGCAGAAGGCCTACAACCGCGCACTGGAACTCGGCGCACAGCCGATCCACATCGAAACCGGCCCGATGGAGCTGAACCTGCCGGCGATCAAAGGCATTGGCGGCGCGCCGCTGTACCTGATCGACCGTTTCGGCGAAGGCAGCTCGATCTATGACATCGACTTCGTGTTCCTCGAAGGCGTTGATCGCAATCCGGTCGGTGCGGGCCTGAAGATCATCGATCACCTGACCCACAACGTGTATCGCGGCCGCATGGCCTACTGGGCGAACTTCTACGAGAAGCTGTTCAACTTCCGCGAGATCCGCTACTTCGACATCAAAGGCGAATACACCGGCCTGACCTCGAAAGCGATGACCGCACCGGACGGGATGATCCGCATCCCGCTCAACGAAGAATCGTCGAAAGGCGCCGGGCAGATCGAAGAGTTCCTGATGCAGTTCAACGGCGAAGGCATCCAGCACGTGGCCTTCCTCACTGATGACCTGGTCAAGACCTGGGATCAGTTGAAGAAGATCGGCATGCGCTTCATGACCGCGCCGCCGGACACCTACTACGAAATGCTCGAAGGCCGCCTGCCGAACCACGGCGAGCCGGTGGATCAACTGCAATCGCGCGGCATCCTGCTCGACGGTGCGTCGGATAAAGAAGACAAGCGTCTGCTGCTGCAGATCTTCTCGGAAACCCTGATGGGCCCGGTGTTCTTCGAATTCATCCAGCGCAAGGGCGACGATGGTTTCGGCGAAGGCAACTTCAAGGCACTGTTCGAATCGATCGAGCGTGACCAGGTGCGTCGTGGCGTACTCGCTACCGAGTAATCCGCATCAGATGTAAAAAAGCCCGGCCTGCAGAAATGCAGGCCGGGCTTTTTATTGCGCGTCTTACGGGCGCCGTTGGCGCATCAGATGTTTGAATCCTTCAAACACCAGCACCACGACTGCGAGCCAGATCGGGATGTAGGTCAGCCATTCACCGGGCTTGATGCTCTCGCCAAGCAACAGCGCCACACCGAGCAACAGCACCGGCTCAACGTAACTCAACAAACCAAACAGACTGAATGGCAGCAAGCGGCTGGCGATGATGTACACCACCAGCGCAGACGCACTGATCAGACCGAGCAGCGGAATCAGCCACGTCAGCGCCGGGTACTGATCGAACACGCCGAAACCCTGTTCGCCGCCGCGCACAAACCAGTACGCTACCGGCAGCATCAGCGTCATGTCGACCCACAAACCGCCGAGGTTGTCGGTCTTGAGGTATTTACGCAGCACGAAATACAGCGGGTAACCGACGACTACGACCAGCGTCGCCCAGGAAAACCCGCCGACCTGATACAACTCATTCAACACGCCGAGGCTGGCAAAGAACACCGCGACTTTTTGCAGGTACGACAGGCTTTCGCCGTAAGCGATGCGCCCGGTCAGCACCATGGCCAACGGCAGCAGGAAGTAGCCCAGCGACACATCAAGGCTGTAGCCATTGAGCGGCGCCCACATGAACAACCACAACTGCACGCCGAGCAACGCGGACGAAACGATCAGGCCACCGATCAACTTCGGCAGCGCAGGGACCCGGCGCAGCAGCTCCAGCACCCGCCGCCATTCGCCAGACAACAACATGAACACGGTCATGCAGGGCACGGTCAGCAGCATCCGCCAACCGAAGATTTCCACGCCGCTCAACGGGGTGAGCAGCGAGGTGTAGTAATACATGACGGCAAACAGCGTCGAAGCTGTTACCGATAGAGCGATACCTTTAGACAAACTGTCCTCGCGGGGGTGATGGTGAAACGGGGCGCGCAGGATACGTGGTTTTTGTGCTGAATATTGGCCGAGTGATCAATATTTCCAACATTCGACACAGGCCCTGTGAGAGCAGGGGCCTGTGTCGAAGCATAGGTGCTTAAGCCTGATGCGGTTTGCGCCCAGACACAAAATGGCTCACATCATTAAACCCCGGCGTAGACGCATGCCCCGGCGTCACCAGCGAGTCGATAAACGCCTCATCCTGCGCCGTAATCTTCACCGCCTGCGCCTTGGTGTACGCATCCCACTGTTCCTCAGTACGCGGCCCGACAATCGCCGACGTCACCGCGCCGTTGTTCAGCACCCAGGCAATCGCAAACTCGACAATCCCGACCCCACGTTCCTGGGTGTATTGCTGAATCTGCTGGGCAATGCGCAGCGACTCCACCCGCCATTCAGTCTCCAGAATCCGCTTGTCCTGGCGCCCGGCGCGGCTGTTGGCGTCCGGGGTCACGTCCGGTGCGTACTTGCCGCTGAGCACGCCACGGGCCAGCGGGCTGTAAGGCACCACGCCGAGGCCGTAGGTCTGGGCAGCGGTGATCTGTTCGGTCTCGGCCTGACGGTTGACGATGTTGTACAGCGGCTGGCTGATCACCGGGCGATCGACGCCCAGTTTGTCCGCCACGCGAATCACCTCGGCAATCCGCCAGCCGCGATAGTTCGACAGGCCCCAATAACGGATCTTGCCCTGGAGAATCAGATCGCCAATCGCCGAAATCGTAACTTCCAGCGGCGTGTTGTGGTCTTCGCGGTGCAGGTAATAGATGTCGAGATAGTCGGTGCCGAGCCGGGTCAGGCTGGCCTCCAGACCATTGAAGATGTGCTTGCGGCTCAAACCGCTGCGATTCGGCACGCCATCGACCGGGCCGAAACCGACCTTGGTCGCCAGCACCCATTCATGCCGATGACGGGCGATGGCCTCACCGACGATCTCTTCCGAGCGGCCGTTGGTGTAGACATCCGCGGTGTCGATGAAGTTGATGCCCTGATCCCACGCCTTGTCGATGATGCGCAGCGAGTCTTCTGCGCTGGTCTGCTCGCCGAACATCATCGTGCCGAGGGTGAGGGTGGACACCTGCAACCCCGAGTGACCCAGTGTGCGATAGCTCATGCCGAAATCCTTTTGTCGGTGGGAAAGCTTCCATCAAATACCAGAAGCGCCCGACGCGGCAAAGTGAATTTATCGGCGCAACGCCTCGCAACGCTCGCGCAAAAACGCCTGCAACACCTTGACCCGTTCCGACACCTGCACCCGGTGCGGGCACAGCAGATTGAACGGCACGCTCTCGCCTTGCCAGTCATCGAACAGCGTCAGCAGCCGTCCGGCGCGCACGTCTTCGGCCACGTCGAGCCAGGCCTTGTAGGCGATGCCGTGCCCGGCGAGCGCCCAGCGGCGAGCGACTTCGCCGTCGTCGCTGAGGTAGTCGCCGCGTACTTCGACCTCAACCGTTTCGTCGTCGCGATGGAAGCGCCAGGTGTTATAGGGCCGACCGTTGCGCAGGTAGAGCAGGGCGCTGTGTTCGCTCAATTCGGCGGGGTTTTGCGGTGTGCCGTGGCGCTCCGTATACGCAGGGCTCGCGCAGGCGACACGACGATGCTCAGGCAGGATCGGCAACGCCACCAGCGTCGAATCACTGGGGACGCCAAAGCGCAACGCGACATCCACCGTCTCGCGAAACAAATCCGCATGCCGGTCGTTGAGCAGCAATTGCAGCTGAATGTGCGGGTGCTCGCGCTTGAAATCGTCCAGCCACGGCAACAGCACATTGCGCCCGAAGTCCGACGGCGCCGCCAGTTGCAGCACGCCGCTCAGGCCTTCGGTCTGTTGCTTCAGCGCCTGTTCGCCCTCGGCCAGTGTCGCCAGCGCCAGGCGCACGCTTTCCAGATAGCGCCGGCCTTCCTCGGTCAGACGCATGCTGCGGGTGGAGCGGGCGAACAGGCGGATGCCGAGGCGGGTTTCCAGGCGTTTCAACGCGATGCTGGCGGCCGCTGGCGTCAGCTCCAGCGCCCGGGCGGCGGCGGAGATGCTGCCGGAGTCGGCGGTGCGGACGAAGATTTCCAGATCGAGGATCGAGCTCATTAGTAAAAATCCGTTGAAGATCCTTGGCGTTTTGCGGGATTTTTCCGGGATTGGCAAGCGCAGATACTGAAATCCTGAATAACCGCAGGAGACAGACATGACTTGGACATTTGATCATCTTGCTTTCAACACTGGTGACGGGCAGACGCTGCAGGACGCTTTTGGCGGGTTGTTGGGATTGACGCCGGGGCGCCGGCCGCCGTTTCCGTTTCCCGGGCGATGGTTGTATCAGGATGGGGAGGCGTTGGTGCATGTGATTGAGCAGCCTGCACTGGACGACACTGCTTTGAGTCATATTGCGTTTCGTACCGATGAAGACGCGGCGGTGGTTTTAAAGCGGGTGCAGGGCAGTGGGTTGCCGTATCAGGTGGCGCAGGTCCCGGAGGACGGGATCTGGCAGATTTTTGTGAAGATGCCGGGCGGGTTGGTGCTTGAGCTGGATGCAAAAACCAGTGTGTGACGCTCGTTCCCACGCAGAGCGTGGGAACGATCAAACGAAAAACGGCCCGAAAGGGCCGTTTCTGTATTCCGCTAAGGCTTAAGCCCGCAACGTCCGCGTCATCCGCAACGCCAGCAAACTCCCGCCAACAATCACACCCGCCAACAGATACAACGCCGCATCCGTCGACCCGGTGCTGTCCTTGACCCAACCCACAAGGTAAGGGCTGAGGAACCCGGCCATCTGCCCCATCGAGTTGATCAACGCCAAACCACCTGCCGCAGCACCCGCGCTCAGCATGGCAGTCGGCACCGGCCAGAACATCGGCAGACCGGTCAGCGCACCCATGGTCGCGATGGTCAGGCCAAGAATCGCAATCGCCGGATTCGCCGCGAAGTTCACCGCGATCAGCAGGCCGACAGCGCCCATCAACATCGGCACCACCAAATGCCAGCGACGTTCTTTACGCAAGTCCGCCGAGCGCCCGACCACCAGCATGAACACCGCCGCCAGCAAATACGGGATCGCACTCAACCAGCCAATCACCAGATTGTCGCTGAAGCCGAGGTTCTTGATGATCGACGGCAGCCAGAAGTTGATCGCGTACACGCCGCTCTGGATGCAGAAGTAGATCAGGCCGAAGGCCCAGATCGCCGGATTCTTGAACACCGCGCTCAGCGAGTCGGAAGTGGTTTTCGGTTTGTTCGCCAGGTCTTCCGCCTGATCTGCTTCCAGCACCGAACGCTCATGCGGGGTCAGCCACTTGGCGTTGGCGAAGTTATCGCTGAGCAGGAAGTAGGCGAGTGCGCCCAGTACCACGGTCGGAATGCCTTGCAGCAGGAACATCCACTGCCAGCCGGCGAGGCCACCTTGGCCGGCGGCGAAGTGATTGAGGATCCAGCCCGAAAACGGGCTGCCGAGCAGGCCGGACAGCGGGATCGCCGACATGAACAGCGCCATGATCCGGCCACGGCGGAAGGTCGGGAACCACTGCGAGAGATACAGCACAACGCCCGGGAAGAAGCCGGCTTCAGCCGCGCCGGTAAACAGGCGCAGGGTGTAGAACTCGGTCGGCGTGGTGACGAACAGCAGGCAGGTCGACAGCGTGCCCCAGGTGATCATCATCAGCGCGATCCAGCGCCGTGGGCCGAATTTGGTCAGCGCCAGGTTGCTCGGTACGCCGCACAGCACGTAGCCGATGAAGAAGATACCGGCACCGAGGCCGTACACGGTTTCGCTGAATTTCAGCGCGTCGAGCATCTGCAGTTTGGCGAATCCAACGTTGACCCGGTCGAGGTAGTTGAACAGGTAGCAGATGAAGATGAAGGGGATCAAACGCAGGGTGATGCGTTTGTAGACGGCATTTTTATCGTCATCGATGGTCTGGGCGGCAGCGGCGCTCTGCGACATGGCGGCTCTCTCTTTATTATGATTTTTTGCGATGCAAAGGGTAACGTTGATCGCCCTGAGAGTCTCGGCCACCTTTGGCCGGATTGTCTTTGTGCCTGAGCACAGGGTTTGTTGCCAGACCCTGTGCGGGTGAACAACCGTCCGCGCCTGTTTTCAAGGATTCCAGCCTCTATGTTCGAACTCGATCACGACCTCGCCCAGGACATCGTCGACCGGGCCATGGCCATTTTGCCTTACAACGTCAACGTCATGGACAGCCAGGGCCTGATCCTCGGCAGTGGCGAGCCGGAGCGAATCAACACGCGCCACGAGGGCGCGCAACTGGTGTTGGCCAACGGGCGAGTGGTGGAGATTGACGCGCAGACCGCCGTGCATTTGAAAGGCGTGCAGCCGGGGATCAATCTGCCGCTGTTGCTGGATCAGCGTTTGATCGGCGTACTCGGCATTACCGGCGAACCTGAGCAACTGCGTACTTACGCCGAACTGGTGCGCATGACCGCCGAGATGCTGGTCGGCCAGCGTAACCAGCAATCCGAACAGCAATGGCGGCGGCAGCGTTGCGATGACTTGCTGGCGCTGCTGTTGAGCGAGGCGGGGGATTCGCCAAGGCTGGTCGATGAAGCTCAGCAACTTGGCCTCAAACCGCAACTGACACGGGTGCCGTATCTGTTCGAGTTGGGTCTTGAACACGGGCCGGGACAGACGGTTGAGGCGTTGAGTGCCTGGTTGATGTCGCGCTATCCGGACAGTTGGTGCGTGAGTTCGGCCAAGTCGTCACTGCTGTGGTGCCGGCCAGCAAGTCAGAACGTCGAGCATGATCGCCTGCTGGAAAAACTCGATGGTCTGGGCTGGAACATCCTGCGCATTGCCGTCGGCGGGCAGGCCGATGGACTGACCGGGTTGCGCCGTTGCTATCGAAGGGTGGGCGATTTGCTCGCCTATGGCCGCGAAGTGCTGCCGCGTTCACGGCTGCTGACCCTCAATCGCTATCGATTGCCGGTGATGCTCTGGCGCCATCGCAACGACGATGCGCTGGATGAACTGCTCAAACCGTTACGCAAAGTGATCGCCAAGGACAGCAACGGCCAGTTGCTCGCGACCCTGCGCAGTTGGTGCGATCACGACGGACAGAGCCAGGCCTGCGCCGATGCGTTGGGCATTCACCGCAACAGCCTGCGTTACCGGATGGAGCGAATTGCCGAGTTGAGCGGGGTCGATCCGTTGAAGCTCGACGGGATGCTGGCGTTGTATCTCGGGGTGCAATTGCTGCCGCAGACCGACGATTTGTCGAAATGAACAATAAACGCCTGCACGACTTGTGCAGCGGACAGGCGTCAACCGGCAAGGCGACTGGCAGCATGAGGGGCATTGGAACTGGAGAATTCGCATGAAAATCGTCATCGCCCCCGATTCGTTCAAGGACAGCCTGAGTGCCCAAGGCGTTGCAGAAGCCATTGCGCTGGGCCTGGCGCAGGTCTGGCCGCAGGCGACGCTGGTCAAATGCCCGATGGCCGACGGTGGCGAAGGGACGGTGGAGTCGATTCTCGCCGCTTGCGAAGGCGAGTTGCGCCGCACCCGCGTGCGTGGCCCGTTGGGCGCAGCGGTCGAAGCCGCGTGGGGCTGGCTGCCGCACAACCACACAGCAATCATCGAGATGGCCGAGGCCAGCGGATTGCAACTGGTGCCGCCGGGTCAGCGTGACGCGTGCATCAGCAGCACGTTCGGCACCGGTGAACTGATCCGCGCGGCGCTGGATGCCGGCGCACAACGCGTGATCCTGGCCATCGGCGGCAGCGCCACCAACGACGGCGGCGCCGGCGCGATGCAGGCGCTGGGCGTAAAACTGCTGGATGCTCAAGGGCAAGCTCTGGTGCCGGGCGGTCTGGCGCTGGCGCAACTCGCACGACTGGACCTGAGCGAACTTGACCCACGTCTGGCGCAAGTCCGCTTCGACATCGCCGCCGACGTCAACAATCCACTGTGTGGGCCCCACGGCGCCTCGGCGATTTTCGGCCCGCAGAAGGGCGCATCTCCTGCGCAGGTGCAACAACTGGATCAGGCCCTCGGCCACTTCGCCGAACTCTGCGCGCAAGCGCTGGGTAACGATGTACGGGATGAACCGGGCAGCGGCGCGGCAGGCGGGCTGGGTTTCGCCGCCAAGGCGTTTCTCGGTGCACGCTTCCAGGCCGGTGTCGAAGTGGTCGCGGAACTGGTCGGTCTGGCCGACGCGGTGAAGGGCGCCGATCTGGTCATCACCGGAGAAGGGCGCTTCGATGCCCAGACCCTGCGCGGTAAAACCCCGTTCGGCGTAGCAAGGATCGCCAAGCAGCACGGTGTGCCGGTAATCGTCATCGCCGGCACCTTGGGCGAGGGTTATCAGGAACTCTACGATCACGGCATCGACGCCGCATTCGCCGTTACCAGCGGCCCGATGACCCTTGAACAGGCCTGCGCCGAAGCACCACGTTTATTGCGCGAACGTGCCACAGACATCGCTCGTGTCTGGCGCATGGCAACCCCGGCCTGACCTGTCGCCCATCATCTGAAACAACGGGTGTTTCACCGCTGAAACACCCGCAACACTTTGAAAAATATTTCATCTTTCCCCGCAAACTTCCTCAAGCCTGGCCGATACAGAAGTCAGGCGCACACAAGACTTCCTAAAACAGTGACGCCGGACTGAAGCCCACTCCACGGGCCAGTGATCACGGCATGGACGCTCGTAGTTTCAATCATCCGAGAGTCCTCCTATGTCCTTGCGTAATCTGAATATCGCGCCCCGTGCCTTCCTCGGTTTTGCCTTTATTGCCTTGCTGGTGATCGTGCTTGGCGTGTTCGCCGTCAACCGCATGTCGATCATCCGGCAGGCGTCGCTGGAGATGGAGTCGACGCAGTTGCCGAGCGTCACGCAACTCGCTGTGGTCACGGAAAACGTCTTGCGCCTGCGTATCCTCTCGTTCCGCATTCTGGTCAACCGCGACCCGGCCGGGTTGCAGGAAGCCCAGACCCGCATCGGCGTGCTGGTGGACAAGGTGCGCGCCGCCCAGGCCAGTTACGCGGCACTGCCGGCCGGTTCGGAAGAGCGCGCGCTGTATCAGACTTTCGCGACGACGCTGGACAACTACCTGCAAGCGCAGAACCAGATGATGGACCTGTCGCGCCAGGACAAGGTCGATGAGATGCGCACCCTGATCAACACGAAGATCAAGGACGGCACCGACAAAATGGGCGAACAGCTCAACCAACTGATTGCGATCAACTCGGCCGACGCGAAAGCCGCGTCGTCCCAGGCTGGAGACCAGTACAGCGGCGCGATCACCGGGATCATCGTGGTGGCGGTGATTGCTGCGTTGCTGACCGTGCTGCTGGCCTGGCTGCTGACCCGCAGCATCGTCACCCCGTTGAACCGCGCCGTCGCTGCCGCGCAAACCATTGCCGGCGGCAACCTGACCAAAGCCATTGAAGTCGACGGCAAGGACGAACCGGCGCGCCTGCTCGAAGCGCTGGCCGCGATGCAGACCAATCTGCGCAAGACCATCGAACAGATCGCCGGCTCCGCCACGCAACTGGGCGCCGCTGCCGAAGAACTGAGCGCCGTGACCGAAGAAGCGTCCCGTGGCCTGCAACAACAGAACGACGAAATCGAACAGGCTGCCACCGCTGTCAACGAAATGACCGCCGCAGTGGAGGAAGTCGCTCGCAACGCGGTGTCGACTTCAGAAGCCTCGAACCAGTCGACCCACGCCGCCCGCGAAGGTCGCGATCAGGTGGTGAAAACCGTCGACGCGATCCAGACCATGACTCACGACGTGCAAAACACCGCGCAAATGATCGAAGGCCTGGCCGCTCAGGGCCGCGACATCGGTAAGGTGCTGGACGTGATCCGCGCCATCGCCGAACAGACCAACCTGCTGGCACTCAACGCCGCCATCGAAGCGGCCCGTGCCGGTGAGGCGGGACGCGGTTTCGCCGTGGTAGCGGACGAAGTTCGCGCCTTGGCCCATCGCACCGCGCAGTCGACCCAGGAAATCGAAAAAATGGTCGCCGGCATCCAGAACGGCACCGGCGAAGCGGTCGAGTCGATGCAGCAAAGCAACCAGCGCACCCAGTCCACCCTGGAAATGGCCCGTGCCGCCGGCGTCGCGCTGGAGCAAATCACTCAATCGATTCACCAGATCAACGAACGCAATCTGGTGATCGCCAGCGCCTCGGAAGAACAGGCGCAGGTGTCCCGCGAGGTTGACCGCAACCTGGTCAACATCCGCGACCTGGCCACCCAATCGGCCGCCGGCGCAAATCAAACCAGCGCCGCGACCCATGAACTGTCGCGTCTGGCGGTGGATTTGAATGCGATGGTGGCGCGCTTCGTGATTTGACCTAGGGTGAAGGCTGGAGACCGCGCAATCAGGAGACGTACATGCGCTATTCAGCCTTGACCCAACGAATCGCCGGGGAGGGAGCAGCGGCCTGGCGGATTCACGACCGAGCGCTGGAGTTACGCGCCGAGGGCATTGATGTGTTGCTGCTGTCCGTGGGTGATCCGGATTTCGATACGCCGCTGCCGATCATCCACGGCGCCATCGACAGCCTGCTCGCCGGCGATACCCATTATTCCGAAGTGCGCGGCCGGCTGGAGCTGCGCAAGCGGATTGCCGAGCGTCATCGGCGCCGCAGCGGCCAGGATGTGGATGCCGAGCATGTGATCGTGATGCCCGGCGCGCAATGCGCGGTGTATTCGGTGGCGCAGTGTCTGCTGGATCCGGGCGATGAAGTCATCGTCGCCGAGCCGATGTATGTGACTTATGAAGGTGTGTTCGGTGCCTGCGGAGCTACCGTGGTGCCTGTTCCGGTTCGTCCGGAAAACGGCTTTCGCGTCGACCCGGTGGATGTCGCGGCACGGATCACTCCGAAGACGCGGGCCATGTTGCTCAACAGTCCAAATAATCCTTCCGGTGCGAGCCTGTCGTTGTTGATCTGGCAGGAGCTGGCGGCGCTGTGCATTCGTCATGACTTGTGGCTGATCAGCGATGAGGTCTACAGCGAATTGTTATACGAAGGCGAGCACGTCAGCCCGGCGAGTCTGCCGGGCATGGCCGAGCGCACCGCAACCATCAACAGCCTGTCCAAATCCCATGCGATGACCGGGTGGCGGATCGGCTGGATGATCGGACCGAAACCCTTGGCCGAGCATTTGGTGAATCTGTCGTTGAGCATGTTGTTCGGCCTGCCGGATTTTGTGCAGAAAGCGGCGCAGATCGCGCTGGAGAAAGATTTGCCGGAAGTGACGCAGATGCGCGAGGAATACCGGTTGCGTCGGGATCTGGTGTGCGAGCGCTTGCGTGGCTGTCCGGGGTTGTACCCGATCAAACCGGATGGCGGGATGTTCGTGATGGTCGACGTGCGCCAGACTGGGCTCGGCGCGCAGGATTTCGCCGAGCGATTGCTGGAGGGGTATGGGGTTTCGGTGCTGGCCGGGGAGGCGTTCGGGCCGAGTGCGGCGGGGCACATTCGCATCGGGCTGGTGGTGGATCGGGTGAAGCTGGCGGATGCGTGTTCGCGGATTGCCCTTTGTGCTGCGCAGCTTCTCCAAGTGCGCAGCGCCTGAAGATTTCCTCCTGATCGTTCCCACGCTCCGCGTGGGAATGCAGCCCGGGACGCTCCGCGTCCCTTCCAGAGCTGGAACGCGGAGCGTCCCTTGAGGCATTCCCACGCAGAGCGTGG
>NZ_AKJQ01000066.1:0-24177 GCF_000282255.1 Pseudomonas sp. GM25
GAAGGTGGTTCGGATCGTCTGATCGAACGCCGCGTTGCCGAAGGTGGTTCGGATCGTCTGATCGAACGCCGCGTTGCCTGAATGAATGGCTTGACCGCAACGACCCAGAAAAAACCCGGCTCCCGTCAGCCGGGTTTTTTTATTCCCTTTTGATCGTCCTCAGCCCTTGGCCATGCAGCGCCGGTAGCGCTCGTCGACCCGTTTGGCAAACCACGCCGTGGTCAGTTTGCGGGTGATCTTCGGGCTCTGCAGCACGATCCCCGGCAACACCGCACGGGGCAGTGACTTGCCTTCCGCACGCTCCGCCAGCTCGAAAACCCGTTGATACAGTTTGGTCTCCTCGAAAGCCAGGCTATCGCCCTTCTCCAGTTGATCGCGGATCACCGGATTGCGCATGCCCAGTGATTTACCGAGGGCGCGCACCGCCAGTTCGGTACTGCCCGGCATGATCGCGCCCGGGCGGATCAGGTCGCCATCCAGCGCCAGCGGAATCCCCGACGCCCGGCTGACCGCGTTCTGAAACGCCGCATTGCGACTGGCGTACCAGCCGGCGTTGAAATCGGCGAAGCGGTACAACGGTTCGCGATAACTCACCGGATAACCCAGCAAATGAGCGATGCCGAAATACATGCCGCCTCGGCGGCTGAACACCTCGCGGCGAATCGTCCCGTCCACCGGGTACGGATAGTCTTTGGCATGCTTTTCGGCGAACTCGATGCTGACCTGCATCGGCCCGCCGGTGTGCACCGGGTTGAAACCGCTGAACAGCGTGCGGCCCATCGGCACCGAGCCGATGAAGTCGTCGAAAATCGCGCTCAATTCCTTTTCGCTGCGGGCGGCGCTCAGGCGTTCGCTGTAGGTCTTGCCGTTCGGCGAGCGCACCTGCAAGGCGCCGCTGACCAACAGGCTCGGGATATGCACCTTAGCGGCGCGGCGGTCGATTTCGTCACGGGCGATCTTGCCCAGGCCGGGCACCGGCGGATCGACCTGAAAAGTGGATTCCTGCTCGGCGACGGCCAGCACCGAACACAGATTCTGCGTGGTCGGGCTGATGCCCTGGGCGGCGAACGCGGCGTAGATGTCAGTGGCCCAGCCCTGGCGGTCGACGGCTTTTGCCGGCAGCAGGCGCACGATCTGCGCCTTGACCTCGGCGGGCGGGCGCGGCGCCGGTTCTTCGCTGCGTTGACCGGCGCAACCGGCCAGTACCAGCAGCGCGGCGAGGCTGACGAATAATCGAGGGGTGTGCATAACGCTTCATCCAGTCCGTTGAGCCGGGTTAACCCTACGCTCAATCGCAGGGCGCAGGATAGGACTGCGGGCCGGCGGCACTGTTCCATCGTCCCGTTTGGCAGGCCGACTGGCCGCCCTCGCCGTCTGATCCATACTTGCTGCTGCACACTCAGTGGCAAGCCACAGGTCAGGACACGCGAGGAGGACAGACCGTGAACCGCAGTGATGTTCTGATCATCGGCGCAGGCCCCACCGGACTGGTGCTGGCCCTGTGGCTGAGCAAACTGGGCGTGCGCGTGCGCATCATCGACAAGGCTTCCGCGCCGGGCACCACGTCGCGGGCGCTGGCGGTACAGGCGCGCACCCTTGAGCTGTACCGGCAACTGGATCTGGCCGACGCGGTGGTGCGCAACGGTCACCGGGTGGCGGCGGCGAATTTCTGGGTCAAGGGCAAACCCGTGGCGCAGCTGCCGCTGAACCGGATCGGCGAAGGCCTGACGCCCTATGCCTTTCTGGAAATGTACCCGCAGGACGAACACGAGCGGCTGTTGATCGACCGCCTCGAAGACTACGACGTGACCGTCGAGCGCAACATCACGCTGGAGAGTTTCACGGAAAACGGCGACGGCCTCACCGCGCATTTGCGCCTGCCGGATGGCGAGCAGGAAATCTGTCAGGCCTGCTATCTGGCCGGGTGTGACGGCGCCCGTTCGGTCGTGCGCAAAACCCTCGACACCGGTTTTCCCGGTGGCACTTATCAGCAGATTTTCTACGTCGCGGATGTGCAGGCCAGCGGCCCGGCGCTCAACGGCGAATTGCATCTGGATCTGGATGAGGCGGACTTTCTGGCGGTGTTCCCGCTGGCCGGCGAAGGCCGTGCGCGGTTGATCGGCACCGTGCGTGACGAACGTGCGGATCGCGCCGAAACCCTCGAGTTTTCCGACGTCAGCAATCACGCCATCGAACATTTGAACGTGCACATCGAGGACGTCAACTGGTTCTCCACCTACCGCGTGCATCACCGGGTGGCGGATCACTTTCGCAAGGGCCGGGCGTTTCTGCTCGGCGATGCGGCGCACGTGCACAGCCCGGCCGGCGGTCAGGGCATGAACACCGGCATCGGCGATGCGATCAATCTGGCGTGGAAACTCGCGGCGGTGCTCGGCGGCGCTGCCACGCCCAGACTGCTCGACAGCTATGAAACCGAACGCATCGCTTTCGCCCGACGACTGGTGTCGACCACCGACAAAGTCTTCAGCTTCGTCACCGCTGAAGGCCGCATGGCCGATCTGTTGCGCACGCGGCTGGCGCCGTTCCTGATTCCGAAAATGGCCTCATTCGAGACCAGCCGCGAATTCCTGTTTCGCACGGTGTCGCAAATCACCGTCAACTATCGGGGCATGACGTTGAGTGAAGGCGTGGCCGGGCACGTGCACGGCGGCGACCGCTTGCCGTGGGCCCATGATGGCGAGGGGGACAATTACGAACCGTTGCGCCATCCGTGCTGGCAGGTGCATGTGTACGGCGACACCAGCGACGAGATGATCGCCTGGTGCAATGAACATCACCTGCCGCTGCACGTGTTCGACTGGCGTCCGGCGTTTGAAACGGCAGGGCTGGGGCGCAACGGCTTTTACCTGCTGCGCCCGGATACCTACGTGGCGATTGCCGACAACAGCGCGGATCCGAAGGTGATCGAGCGGTACTTCCGTGACCACGGGATCCGGCCGTTTTTCAATTGCCCCTGACGGATCAGATCCCGGCCAGGGCCAGGTCCATCGCAAAGTAGGTGAAGATCAGATCCGCACCCGCGCGCTTGATCGCACCGAGGCTTTCGCGCACCACGCGATCTTCGTCGATGGCCCCGGCCTGGGCGCCGAACTTGATCATCGCGTACTCGCCGCTGACCTGATACGCCGCCAGCGGCAGGGTCGAGGCTTCGCGGATGTCGCGGATGATGTCCAGGTACGCGCCGGCCGGTTTGACCATCAGCGCGTCGGCGCCTTCCTGCTCGTCGAGCAACGATTCGCGCAGGGCTTCGCGGCGGTTCATCGGGTTCATCTGATAGCTTTTGCGATCGCCTTTCAGCGCGCTGCCACCGGCCTCGCGGAACGGGCCGTAGAGCGCCGAGGCGAATTTGGTCGAGTAGGCCATGATCGGAATCTGCGTGAAGCCGGCATCGTCCAGTGCCCGGCGAATCGCCCGCACCTGGCCGTCCATCGCTGCCGACGGCGCGATCACGTCGGCACCGGCACGGGCTGCCGCTACGGCTTGCTTGCCGAGGTTGATCAGGGTCTGGTCGTTGTCGACTTCATGGTTGTGCATCACGCCGCAATGGCCGTGGTCGGTGTACTCGCAGAAGCAGGTGTCGGACATCACGATCATTTCCGGCACGGCGTCCTTGGCGATCCGCGACATGCGCGACACCAGCCCGTTCTCACGCCAGGTGTCGCTGCCGTTGGCATCCAGGTGATGGGACACTCCGAAGGTCATCACCGACTTGATCCCGGCACGGGCATAACGCTCGATTTCGCCGGCCAGTTTGCGCTCGGGAATACGCATCACGCCGGGCATGCTCTTGATCGGCACAAAGTCGTCGATCTCTTCTTCGACGAAGATCGGCAGCACCAGATCGTTGAGGGAAAACTCGGTTTCCTGGAACAGGCTGCGCAGGCTCGCATTGCGGCGCAGACGGCGTGGACGTGCTTCGGGGAACTGACTGGACATGGGGCCTTTCCTGAAAACAGCGGATGAGACGAAAGTCGTAGGGGGCGAAGCTTATGCCTTGCGGGGGACGGGGTACAAACCTGGATCAATCAACAGTGCGTTACCGGGCGCGCAATAATCTGCGCACCCGGCTGCAACAGGGTCAGGAAGGAATGGTCAGGCCGCGCACAACGGCCGGCCGCGCCAGGAAGCGTTCCAGCACCCGGGTGACGTTCGGGAAGTTGTTGATGCCGACCAGATCACCCGCCTCGTAGAAGCCGATCAGGTTGCGCACCCACGGGAACGTGGCGATGTCGGCGATGGTGTAGCGCTCGCCCATGATCCAGTCGCGCCCTTCCAGGCGGGTGTTCAGGACGCTGAGCAGGCGTTTGCTTTCGTCGACGTAGCGGTCACGGGGACGTTTGTCTTCGTAGTCCTTGCCGGCGAATTTGTTGAAGAAACCGAGCTGGCCGAACATCGGGCCGATACCGCCCATCTGGAACATCAGCCACTGGATGGTCTCGTAGCGCAGCGCGCCTTCCTGGGCCAGCAACTGGCCGCTCTTGTCGGCGAGATAAATCAGGATCGCGCCGGATTCGAACAACGGCAGCGGTTTGTCCTCGGGGCCGTGGGGGTCGAGGATGGCCGGAATCTTGTTGTTCGGGTTCAGCGAGAGGAATTCCGGAGACATCTGGTCATTGGTGTCGAAGCCCACGCGGTGCGGCTCGTACGGCAGACCGATCTCTTCGAGCATGATCGAGACCTTGACGCCGTTGGGGGTCGGCAGGGAATAGAGCTGAATCCAGTCAGGGTACTGCGCCGGCCATTTCTGGGTGATCGGGAACGCGGACAGATCGGTCATGTGTAGCATCCAGTCACAAAATGAAAGGCCTGAGCATAATCCACGATCAGCGCTCTGGCTCGGGTTCTTTACGCCCTCGCCCGCCGGCTTACTTAAATCCGCAACATCCTGTGGTTAACCTTCCCTTCAATCGCACAGACTGAACGGTAAAGTGCGGCGCACGTAGCCGGATCGAACCAAACAGGCCTCAGGGGGCTCCAAGCAAGCCATTGATGACAGGGAAAACATCCGGCGCGCGAGCCCCGGTGCAGAGGTTTGTCAGCCTTAACCGAACAGACTGAAGAATCCTTATCCCATGACGAACTTGATGAAAGTCGCCAAACGCTTCAAACATCGCGCGTATGTGGCCCTGCCCACTCTGCTGGCGGTCAGCGCGCTGTTCCTGTCGCTGGAATCCAGCGAAAGCCGTGCGCAACCGGTGGACGGCACCCAGACCCTGGTGTTCCTGCGCCACGCGGAGAAACCCGCCGGCGGTCTCGGTCAGCTCAACTGCCAGGGCCTGAACCGGGCGATCGACCTGTCGACCCTGCTGCCGGAAAAATTCGGCAAGGCCGACTATGTGTTCGCCGCCAACCCGACGCGCAATGTCGAGGAAGGCGAGCTGGACAACTCCTACAGCTACATCCGCCCGCTAATGACCATCAGCCCCGCCGCGATCAAACTCGGCCTGCCGGTGAACATCGAATTCTCGGCCAACGACACCAGCGATCTGGCCCGGGAGCTGATCGAAGACAAGTACCACAACTCGACCATCTACACCGCCTGGTCCCATGGCTACCTGCCGGAGCTGATCAACAAGGTCGCGGGCAAGGCTGTCGGCGAGAAGCAGAAGATCACCGAGGATTGGGAATCCAGCGATTACGACTCGCTGTACGTGCTGACCCTGACCTGGCACAACGGCAAGGCCAGCCTGCAGAGCCACAGCTACAAACAGGGGCTGGATAACGGGCAGGAAAGCTGTCCGACCTGAGTTTGCCCGGGGCCCGCTCGGGCCCCGTCAGGCCTTGGGTTTGATTCGCTGACGCAAATACTCGATAACGGCCTGCCGCTCCCCCGCAAACTCGATCCGCCCGCCCTTCTTCTCGCGCTGAAACACATACATCGGGTCGTAATACTCGCGCAGCAAACCCTCGATCCACGCACGGTGCAAATCCACGGTCCCGCGGCGGCCCTGCTCCGCCAGCGCTTCCTCCATCAACACCCGCATCCGTCGATGCCGCTCGCCACCCAGTCGCTTGTGCACATTGTCGAGGCTATCCAGCAACCGCTCGGAAAACCGCCCGCAACCCTCCTCCCCATGCACTGCCTGAAACTCGGCGGACAAATCCACCACGTAATCGCGCAGGATCCGCTCGACGCGCTGGTCGAAACGATCTTCCAGCCAGACCATCGGGTACTGCTGCATGCCCTGATAGAGCGACAGCGGCAGCGCGCAGCTGCCCACCACCCGGCTCTCATCCTCCAGCACAAACTGATCGATGCCGGCCGCACGTTTTTTCAGGAAGTCGATGGCCAGCCGGTTCTCGAAATCGATGTTCGACGGCTGACCGGTGGCGCGCTTGCCGAAGCTGGAGCCCCGGTGATTGGCATGGCCTTCCAGATCCACGCTGTTGCGCAGTTGCACCAGCACTTCGGTCTTGCCGGTGCCGGTCATGCCGCCCAGCAACACGAAATCACACTCGGCCTGGGCCGATTCGAGGGTGTCGATCAGAAAACCCCGCAGCGCCTTGTAGCCACCGCCGACACGCGGATAGTCGATGCCGGCTTCCGACTTCAGCCACTGCTGGACAATCTGCGAACGCAGACCGCCACGAAAGCAATACAGAAATCCCTCGGGATGCGCCCGGGCAAATGCCGCCCAGGCCTGGAGACGTTCGGCCTTCACCGCGCCGGACACCAGCTGATGACCCAGTTCGATAGCCGCCTGCTGACCATGATGCTTGTAGCAAGTGCCGACTCGCTGCCGCTCGATGTCGTTCATCAGCGGCAGATTGAGCGCACCGGGAAACGCGCCCTTGTGAAATTCGACCGGCGCACGGGCGTCCATCAGCGGCCGGTCGTTGAGGAAGATGTCGCGATAGTCCGTGAAGTCGACGGCCATCAATTCACCTCGACGGCGGTACTCTTTCGCTCCAGCAGTTCGCCGATGGGTTCCAGTGTCAGGCCCAGTTCGGCAGCGACGGCGAGGAATTCGGCATTGCCTTCGGGCGTGACGGCCACCAGCAGCCCGCCGCTGGTTTGCGGGTCGCACAGCACTCGCTTGTGCAATTCCTGCACCCGCCCGACGCGGCTCGAATAACTGTCGAAATTACGTAAGGTGCCTCCCGGCACGCAGCCCTGTTCGAGGTAATACTCGACGCTCGCCAGACGCGGCACCCGGTCGTAAAAAATGCGTGCCGTCAGGTGACTGCCGTCGGCCATTTCCACCAGATGCCCGAGCAGCCCGAACCCGGTGACGTCTGTCATGGCGGTGACCCCGGCCAGTTTGCCGAAGCGGCTGCCGGGCTTGTTCAGCGTACACATCCAGTCCCGGGCCACGCCGATGTCGTCGGGGCGCAGCTTGCCCTTCTTCTCGGCGGTGGTGAGGATGCCGATGCCCAACGGTTTGGTCAGGTACAGCAGGCAACCGGCGGTGGCGGTGTCGTTGCGTTTCATGAAGCGTTTTTCCACCAGCCCCGTGACGGCCAGACCGAAGATCGGCTCCGGCGCATCGATCGAATGCCCTCCGGCCAGCGCAATCCCCGCCGCATCGCACACCGCACGTCCGCCGCGAATCACGTCTCGCGCCACTTCCGGCGCCAGCACGTTGACCGGCCAGCCGAGGATCGCAATCGCCATCAACGGATCGCCGCCCATGGCGTAGATATCGCTGATCGCATTGGTGGCGGCGATGCGGCCGAAGTCGAACGGATCGTCGACGATCGGCATGAAGAAGTCCGTGGTCGAGACCACCCCGCGCTCGGCATCGATTTCATACACCGCCGCATCATCGCGCGACGCGTTGCCGACCCACAGTTTCGGATCAAGGTTCTGCGCCCCGCTGCCGGCCAGAATCACCTCCAGCACCTTGGGCGAAATCTTGCAGCCACAACCGGCGCCGTGGCTGTATTGGGTCAGACGGATGGGCTCGGTCATGGGGCAGTCTCCGGGAGGCAGTGGGAGGGATTTTAGCAGAGGGGTCGGCGGGCAAAAAAAAGCCGCCCTTTCGGGCGGCTGAAGTGCTTCGCTCCTGAATCAGAACCCGAGGCTGAAGCTGATGGTCATCGCATGGTCGTTGCTCTCGTTCGACAGCTGCCCCGAATAGCCGATACCGAGTTTGCCGGTCGGGCTGATCTGGAAGTCCACGCCTGCTTCGACCACCGCGCTGTCCTTGGCAATCGGCACGCCCTGGGTGTTGAACGAGGCGCCGCCGTCGATGAAGGTCAGGTCGGCGTCGGGTTTGGTGTCGCCGAAGGCATGCCGCCAGCCGAGGGCCGCGCGCGGAGTGAATTGCCCGCCGTTGGCCAGGGTGATGACCTTGCCGGCGCGCACGCCCAGGGTCGAGAAGGTGATGTCCTGATCGGACTCGGCGCGCAGGCGCCCCACTCCGCCTTTCTCCTTGGCCTTGTCGCTGTCGTAGTTTACGTACGCCAGACCGGCGAACGGTTCCAGGGCAATCCCGGCCGCTTCGATGGCATAACCGACTTCACCGAACACCTGGGCGCTGCGCGCGTCGTAATTGGCCTTCAACCGATCGTTGTAGGCGCCGACGCTGATGTCACGCTTGGTCTCGATGTCGTGCCAGCTGTAGGCCGCGCCGAGGCGCACCGCCAGGGCATCGAATTGCGAGTTGAGGTACGCCGCCAGGTGGTAGCTCTCGACCGTGGCATCCGAGCGACGATCATGGGCATCCAGATCGCTGCGGGTGTAGCCGGCGGCCATGCCGACGCGCCACTGATCATCGAGCTGCTTGTCGGTGCCGAGCATGAAGCCGCTCAGGTTGCGATCCAGTTTCGCACTGTTGCTGTCGCCGTCCGACTCGCCCCAGGCGCCGAGTGCGCGGGCCCAGCCGACCATTTCGCCGTGGCAGCCGTTGCTGCTCAACTGATTGTCGCTCGGGGCCAGGGCGCGGCGTGGATCGTCCGGTGCGCTGCACGATGGCTGGCGCATACGGTCGTTGACCGCGTCCCGCACGTAGCGCGAATCCTCAAGGATTGCGCTGGCGGTGCTGGCATGAATTTCACCCGACAGACTGTCGAAGGCGTTACGTGCGCCCGCCACACTGAGATTGATGATTTCTCCCTGCAACGCGCTGCCCGCCGCGCCGTTGCGCATCAACGCCGAAGCGGTGTTGCGCTGATTGCGGGTGGCGGCGACGTCGACGAACGAATTGCCGTTGCGGCTGACCACCAGGTTCACCGCGTTCGGGTCGTACACCAGCGCCGTGTCGAGGAACGCATATTGCGGCAGATCGGCTGCGCTGAAAGTGCCGGTCAACCCACCACCGGCGGTGATCAGCGAGTACACGGTGTTGCCGGTGAACGGTGCCAGGCTGTTGACCTGCAGACCACCGCCCAGGGCGGCGGTACCACCGACGGCCAGCGGCGTGGCGGTCGGCGAACTGACGGTCAGGGCCAGCACACCGTCAGCGGCGTTGGTCAGGTTGCCGGCGACACTCAAGGTGCCAGCCTCGGCACCGGACTGCACCACACCGTGGTTGATCAGCGAACCGACACTGCCGTTACCGCTCAAGCCGGCGCCGTTGGCCACGGTGATCTGCCCACCGAGGGAAGCGCGTGCTGCGCGGCTGCCGACTTGCAACACGCCTTGGTCGACCGCAACGGTGCCGCTGAACGGCTGATCGCCGGTCAACAGCAGGGTTCCGGCACCTCGTTTGGCCAATGCGCCGGTGCCACTGAGCACACCGTTGAACTGACCATTGGCGTTCTGCTGGAACACCAGCGATGCGTTGTTGAGGATGTTGCCTTGCAGGCTGGTGGTATTGCCGATCAGCGTACCGCCGCTGACCGTGGTCCCGCCGCTGTAGGTGTTGGCGCCGCTGAGGACCAGAGTGCCGGAATCCAGCTTCTCTATGCCGCCACTGCCCACCAGCGGTACGGAGATTTCCGCGCTGCCACCGGCATTCACCCGCACTGGCGCGAGGCTGCCGCCCGGGCCGTTGACCGGTGTCAGCGTACCGCCAGCGCCTGGAACCAGGCTGTAACCGCTGGAGAGGAACTGCAACCCGGTGAAGTTCTGATTGCCTTGCACGGTGACCGTCCCGCTCTGCCCGCCGAACACGGCGAACTGACCGTTCGACGCCAGCGCCTGGGTACCGCTCGGATCGGTCCAGTTGGTATTCGGCCCCCACACGCCGCTGCCACCACCGATGCTGCCGTCCGGATTGGTTTTGCCACCGTTCCAGAACTGCACTTCACCCGGTGTGTTCTGTACCAGCAGGTTGACCTGATTGGCCAGCGCGGTCTGCAGCGTCAGGTTGGCCGCCGATACCGGCAGGCTACCGTAGACCAGACCGTTGTTGGTCAGGCTGCCGCCGTAGCTGAACAGTTGATAGACCCCGGTGCCAAAGCCGCCGGCATTGCTGATGTTCAGCGTGCCGTCGAGGGTCAGGTTGCCGGCGACGTTGACCACGGTTGTGGAACTGGTGGCCGAGCCGAGGGTGAAGTCCAGGTTAGTGCCCGAAGACAACGCCAGCGAACCGACCGACAACGGCGTTGCAGCGCCGCCGCCCGTCAGCGTCGCACCGTTGGCCAGTTGCACGGCGCCTGCGAACACGCCGCTGCCGCCAATTTTCGCCCCACTGGCGACGTTGACGTTGGCACTGTTGAGCGCACCGTTGACGTTCAGCGAACCGGCCTGCACCGCGGTGTTGCCGGTGAAGGTGTTGTTGCCGGTCAGCAGCAAGGCGCCGGTGCCGGTTTTGTTCAGAGTGCCGGCGCCCGTCAGATTGCCGGTGTAGCTGCCGTCACTGTTCTGCTCGAAGGTCAGCGTCGCGTTGTTGACGATTGCACCCTGCAGGCTGCTGGTGTCGCCACGGGTGCTGCCGCCGTTCAGCGTCGTACCGCCGCTGTAGGTGTTGGCGCCGCTGAGGACGAGGTCGCCACTGCCGTTTTTCACCAGGCTGCCGCTGCCGGTAATCGCACCGATCAGGGTGGTGTTCTGGTTGCCGGCCAGGGTCAGTTGCGCACCCAGGTTGATGGCGTTGGCCAGTTGCAGCGCAGAAGTGCTGTCGAGGGTGCCATTGCCCAGCACGCTGAGGGCGCCGCTGCTGATCGCGCTGTTGTTGCCCAGGATCAGCGAACCGCCGGACAGCTGGGTACCGCCGCTGTAAGTGTTGCTGCCGTTGAGGGTCAGGCTCGATGCGCCGGTCTTGATCAGACTGCCGCTGCCGCTGACCACACCGCCGAGGGTCAATGCGTTGGAGCCGGCGACGGTGAGTCCGCCGTTGAGCACCACGGCGTTGGCCAGGCTGACCGCTGCGTTGCTGTCCAGCGCCGTGCCGTTGGCGGCGGTCAACACGCCGGTGCCGAGGGCTGAGTTGTTGCCGACCACGATCTTGCCGCCGTTGAGCGCAGTGCCGCCGGTGTAGCCGTTGGCGGCGTTGAGCACCAGGGTGCCGGTGTCGTATTTGCCCAGTGTGCCGGCGCCGTTGAGCGCCACGCCCACGGTGGCGGTGACGTTCGGATCGACCCGCACGGTGGCATTGCCCAGCGATCCGTTGACCAGATTCAGCGAACCGGCCGTGCCGTTCTGCAGGCTGTAGCCATCGGTGACGAACTGCATGCCGGTGATGGTTTGCGCGCCGTTCACCGTGACGGTGCCCGCCGTGCCCTGGAACACCGCGAAGCTGTTGGTCCAGGCCTGATTGGTGGTGCCGTTGACGTCGGTCCAGTTGGTGGTGCCGGTGCCCCAGGTGCCGCTGCCGCCATCCACCGAACCATTGGCGACGAGCTGGTTGCCGTCCCAGAACTGCACGGTGACGCCCGGTGCGGTGACCAGCAGGTTGATCTGGTTGGCCAGTGCGGTTTGCAGGGTCAGGTCGCCCGGGGTGACGCTGCCCGGCACGGTGCCGATCAGCATGCCGTTGTCGGTCAGACCGCCGGTGTAGTTGATCAAGCGATACACGCCGCTGCCGAATCCGCCGATGTCGCTGACGTTGAGGGTGCCGTCGAGGGTCAGGTTGCCGCCGACGTTGACCAACGGGTTGCCGCCACCGGAGACCGGTGTACCGAGGCCGACATCGAAGTTGGAGTTGGCGTTGAACACCAGCGAATTCACCGACAGTGTGCTGCCGGTGGCGCCGGCCAGATGACCGCCATCCGCCACGGTCACGGCCCCGCCGAGCGAGCCGCCGCCAGTCAGGGTGCCGCCGCTGTTGACCAGCACACTGGCGCTGTCCAGCGAGCCGCTGACGTTCAAGGTGCCGGCGTTGACCGTGGTGTTGCCGGTCAGGCTGTTGAGGCCGGTCAGGGTCAACGTGCCGGTGCCGAGTTTGCTCAACTCGCCGGTGCCGGTAAGTACACCGTCGAAGATGCTGCTGGCGTTGTTGCCGCCGATGCTCAGCGTGTTGCCGCCGCCGATCAGTGCAGTGCCGCTGCCGGTCAGGCTGGCGAGGCTGCCGGAGCCGCCGAGATTGAGGGTCGCCGCAGCGCCGAGATTGACCCCGGCATTGCTGCCCAGTGCCGAGTTGCCCAGGGTGGTCAGGCTGCCGGACTGAACGTCGAAAGTGCCGCTGAAGGTGTTGTTGCCGGACAGCGTCAGGTCGGCCAGACCGTTCTTGGTCAGGGTGCCCGCCCCGGCGATCACGCCGCCGAGGGTCAGGTTGTTGTTGCCCGCCACGCTCAGGTTGGCATTGACGTTGAGATTGTTGGCCAGCACCAGCGGCGCCGTGGTGTCGAGGGTCGAAGCGCCCGCCACGGTCACTGCGCCGGAACCCAGACCCGCCGAGGTGCCGAGGGTCACGGTGCCGGCGTTCAGTGTGGTGCCGCCGCTGTAGGTGTTGATGCCGTTGAGGGTCAGGTTGGAGGCGCCGTTCTTGATCAGACCGCCGGTGCCGCTGACCACACCACTGAGCGCCACATCGCTGTTGCCGGTGTTGGTCAGATTGGCGTTGAGCACCACGTTGTTGCCCAGCGACACCGAGGTGTTGCTGTCCAGCGCCGAGGCGCCGGCCACCGTCAGGTTGCCCAGACCGAGGGCGCCGTTGCTGCCGGCGGTCAGGGTGCCGGCATTGAGGGTGATGCCACCGAGGAAGTTGTTGGCCCCGCTGAGGATCAGGTTGGCCGCGCCGTTCTTGGTCAGGCTGCCGGCGCCGTTGATCGCGCCGCTCAGTGTCAGATCGTTGCTGCCGACGATACCGAGGTTGCCCGCCAGGTTGATCGCGTTACCCGCCGTGAAAGCGCCGCTGGCATCCAGGGTGGTGCCGTTCGCCGCGTTCAGGGTGGCCGAGCCCAGCGCGCTGTTCGACGCCAGAATCAACCCGCCCGCGTTCAGCGCCACCGGCCCGAGGAAGGCGTTGTTGCCGCCGAGGGTCAGGCTGGCCGAGCCGTTCTTGATCAAGCCGCCGGTGCCGGAAATGACGCCGTTGAGGGTCAGCGCATTGCTACCGAGCACAGTGAGGTTGCCGTTGAGCGTGGCGGCGTTGGCCAGGGTCACGGCGGTGTTGCTGTCGAGTTGCGTGCCGGCATTGGCAATCAACGCACCGGTGCCCAGCGCGGTGTTGCTGCCGACGACCAATGTGCCGCCGTCCAGTTGCGTGCCGCCGGTGTAGCTGTTGGCGCCGTTGAGTACCAGAGTGCCCGCGTCGAGTTTGTTGATGATGCCGCTGCCGTTGATGTTCACGCCGACCGTGGCGGTAACGCCCGGATCGACCCGCATCGCCGTGGTGCCGCCGGTGCCGTTGACGGCGGTCAGCAGACCCGACGTGCCGTTGACCACGTTGTAGCCATCGGTGAGGAACTGCATCCCGGTGAACAGTTGCGTGCCGTTGACCGACACCGTGCCGGCCGTGCCCTGGAACACTGCGAAGTCGCCAGCCCAGGTCTGGTTCAGCGTGCCGTTGGAATTGGTCCAGTTGGTGCCGCCGGCAGTCCATGTACCCGTGCCGCCATCCACCGTGCCGTTCGGGATAGTCTGGCTGCCGTCCCAGAAACGCAGGTTGGTGTTCGGGGCCGACACGATCAGGTTGACCTGATTACCCAGGGTCTGCACGAGGATGTCGCCAAGGCCATAACCCACCGGCACACCGGCCACGGTCAGGCCGTTGTCGGTCAGTGCGCCGATGTAGTTGAACAAGCGATAGACACCCACGCCGAAACCGCCGGCATCGGTGACGTTGAGGTTACCGTCGAGGGTCAGGTTGCCGCCGATGTTCATCAGCGAGGAAGTCGATGGCGTGGCGAGGCTCGCGTCAATATTACTGTTGGCGGTGAGGATCAGCGACGAGGTGGACAAGGTATTACCCGAAGACAACGCCAGATGACCGCCGCTGTTGACGGTGATGAAGCCCAGCGCCGAACCGGTACCCGTGAGGGTCGCACCGTTGTTGACGTTGAGCTGGGAACTGGCCAGGGAACCGGTGAGGTTCAGCGTACCGCCGTTGACGTTGGTGTTGCCGGTGATGCCGTTGATGCCGGTGAGATTCAGTGTCCCGGTACCGACTTTGGTCAGGGTGCCGCTGCCACCGAGGTCGCCGTCGAAGGTGCTGGTGCTGTTCACGCCGCCCACGGACAGGGTGTTGCCGCCGGCGACCTGCACGCTGCCGCTGCCGCTCAGCCCGTTGAGGCTGTTGCTGCTGTTGAGAAAGAGATTGGCACCGGCGCTGATATTGGCGCCGGAAGTATTGCCCAACGCCCCGCTGCTCACGGTGGTGACACTGCCGGAGGCAATGTTCAGCGCGCCGGTGAAGGTGTTGTTGCCGCTGAGCGTCAGGTCGCCGAAGCCGTCCTTGGTCAGACTCCCGGCGCCATCGATCACGCCGCTGAGGTTCAGGGTGTTATTGCCGGCCAGGGTCAGGCCGGCGTTGAGGGTGATGTTGTTGCCGACGCTCATGCCGGTGCTGGTGTCCAGCGTCGAAGCGCCGCCGACAGTAAGGCCGCCACTGCCCAGCGCAGCGGCCGAGCCCAGGGTCAGCGTACCCGCATTGAGTGTGCTGCCGCCGCTGAAGGTGTTGGTGCCATTGACGGTCAGGTTGGCTGCGCCGTTCTTGATCAACTGGCCGGCGCCGCTGATCACACCGCCGAGAGTCAGGTCCTGGGTACCGCCGACGCTCAACGCCGCATTGAGAACAACCGCGTTCGCGAGGCTGACCAGCGGTGAACTGCTGTCGAGGGTTGCCGCACCGCCGACGGTCAAGGCGCCGGTGCCCAGTGCCGAGCTGTTGCCGACGGTTACCGTACCGGCGTTCAAGGTGGTGCCGCCGGCGTAAGTGTTGGTGCCATTGAGGTTCAGATTGGCCGCACCGTTTTTCACCAGGCTGCCGGCGCCAGCGACGGTGCCGGTGAGGGTCAGATCGGCGCTGCCGCCGATGTTCATCGCACCGGCGAGGTTGACCTGATTGCCCAGAGTGACGGCGGTGTTGGTGTCCAGCGTGGTGCCCGCCGCTGCGTTCAATGCGCCGCTGCCGATCGCGGTGTTGCTACCGACAATCAGCTTGCCGACGTTCAGCGCGGTGTTGCCGAAGTAGGTGTTGGCGCCGTTGAGGATCAGGTCGGCCGGGCCGCTTTTGGTCAGGCCACCGACCCCGGAGACCACACCCGCGAGGGTCAGCGCATTGCTGCCGCCGATGGTCACGTTGCCGCCGAGATTGACGTTGTTGGCCAGGCTGGTCGCGGTGCTGGCGTCCAGTGTGGTGTTGTTGCCGGCATTGAGGATGCCGGTGCCGAGGGCCGTGTTGGAGCCGACGATCAGTGTCCCGGCGTTCAGCGACGTAGAGCCGGTGTAAGTGTTGTTGCCGGTCAGGGTCAGGGTCGACGAGCCGGTCTTGATCAGGTTGCTGCCGCCACTGATCACGCCGCCGAGGGTCAGCGGGTTGGCGCCGCCGGCGGTGAGGTTGGAGTTGAGGGCAATCGCGTTGTTCAGCGTCACGTTGGCGCTGCTGTTGAGCGTTGCGCCCGCCCCGCCCACGGTCAGCGTGCCGGTGCCGAGTGCCGCGCCGTTGCCGACGGTCAGGCTGCCGGCGTTGAGCGCGGTGCCGCCGGTGAAGGTATTGGCGCCGTTGAGGGTCAGGTTGGCCGTGCCGTTCTTGATCAGTTGACTGGCACCGCTGAGCACGCCGCCCAGGATCATGCCGTTGCTGCCGCCGATGGCCAGGTTGCCATTGAGCGCGACGTTGTTGTTCAGGATGACCGAGGTGTTGCTATCGAGCGTCGCGGCGCTGGCGACAGTCAGGGCGCCGCTGCCCAGAGCGGCGGCGTTGCCGACGGTCAGGGTGCCGGCGTTCAGCGTGGTGCCGCCGCTGAAGGTGTTGGCGCCGTTGAGAATCAGGTTGGCCGCGCCGTTCTTGGTCAGCCCGCCGCTGCCGCTGACCACGCCACCGAGGGTCAGGTTGGCGTTGCCGGCGATGTTCAGGTTGCCGCCGAGGGCGACCGCGTTGCTCAGCGCCACGGTGGTGCTGGCGTCGAGGGTGGTGCCCGCTGCTGTGGTCAGTGCGCCGGTGCCGAGCGCGGTGTTGGAGCCGACGATCAGCGTTCCGCTGTTCAGCGCGGTGCCGCCGGAGAAGGTGTTGTTGCCACTGAGGGTCAGGTTCGCGGTGCCGCCCTTGATCAGGTTGCCGGCGCCACTGATGACACCGCTCAGGCCCAGCGCCTGGGTGCCGCCGATGGTCAGCCCGCCTGCCAGCGCCACTGCGTTGGCCAGGGTCACGGCGGTGGTCGCATCCAGCGTGGTGCCGGCCGCCGCGTTCAAGGCGCCCGTGCCGAGGGCGGTGTTGCTGCCGACGAGCAAACTGCCGCCGTTGAGCGCGGTGGTGCCGCTGTTGGTGTTGTTGCCGGTCAGGGTCAGGCTGGCGCTGCCGCTTTTGGTGATCGCGCCGGTGCCGGAGACGATGCCGGCCAGGGTCAGGGCATTGCTGCCGAGCACGTTCAGCGCACCGGTGATGCCGACGTTGTTGGCCAGGGTCACGTTGCCGGTGCTGTCGAGGCTGGTGCCGTTGCTGGTGTTGAGGACACCGGTGCCCAGGGCGTTGTTGTTGCCGACACGCAAGGTGCCGGCGCTGAGGCTGGTGATCCCGGTGTAGGTGTTGATGCCGTTGAGGGTCAGGCTGCCGCTGCCGGTTTTGGTCAGGTTGGCGGCGCCGCTGATCACTCCGCCCAGGGTCAGCGCACCCGTGCCGGTCGCGGTCAGGGTGCTGTTGAGCGTGATCGCGTTAGCCAGCGAAATCGGCGCCGTCGCCGAGATGCTCGAAGAGCCGCCAACGGTGATGCTGCCGGTACTGAACGCCTGGTTGTTGCCCACCAGCACCACACCGCCGTTGAGCACGGTGTTGCCGGTGTAGGTGTTGATGCCGTTGAGGTTGATCTGGCCGCTGCCGATCTTGGTCAGACCGCCCGTGCCGGAGATCACCCCGTTGAGGGTCATGCCGTTGATGCCCTGCAGGGTCAGGCCAGTCCCGCCCAGGTTGATCTGGTTGGACAGCGTCAAACCCGCATTGCTGGCCTGCAGAATCCCGCCGTTGGACGTCAGCACACCGCTGCCGAACGCCGCGTTGTCGTTGAACTGCGCGACACCGCCATTGAGCGTGGTCGCACCGCTGACCAACGGCCCCTGCAAGGTCCAGGTGCCGCTGTTGAGGGTCAGGTTGTTAAAGTTGACGTAGACCGCGCTGGACGCCGTGCCGGTCCCGGTAGTGCCGCCGCCGAGGCCGATCGGGTTTTGAAGGATCAGCGTGTTGGTACCGGCCGCACCGCCATCGATCGTCCCGGTGGGTGCGAAGGTCAGGTTGACGCCAATCAGGCCACCGAGGCCGACGGAGACTTGCACACCGTCACCGACGTTCACGCTGGAACCGGTGATCGCGTAGAAGGTGTTGGTGCTGCCCGCCCCCATCGACACACCGCCAGTGATGTTACCGGCGTTGGTGAAGGTGTTGCCCGCCACCGACGTCTCGAACGCAACCCGGCCGTTGATCGTACCGGTGGCGCTGTTGGTCATGTTGACTTGCGAACCGCCATACACCCCGACCACTGGCGTATCGGCCAGGGTGATGCCGCCAACCGACAGCCCGGTGGAGGTAATCGTGCCGTCGTTGGTAATGGTCGTGGTGCCCGACACCGAGTTGTTCACGGCAATCCCCAGCCCGTCGATGCTGGTCAGGTTGAGGCCGAGCAACATGCCGGTGCCGCGAATGAGCCCGGTGGTGTTGTTGACGATGCTCACGGTGCTGGTTGCGCCGGTGCCGATGAACGCGCCGCCACTTAGGATCGACACCAGGCCGAGCAAGGCCGGATCGAGGGTGCCGGAGTTGTTCAGGTTGATGTTGGCGCCGGTCAGGTTGATGACCTTGCCACCCAGGGTCGCGTTCATCTGCGCGCCGTTGGTGACGTTGACCGTCAGGCCGCTGGTGGCACTGCTGTAGTCATTGAGAAACAGCGGCAGGGTCGGCACACCCGAACAGGTAATCGTGGAGCCCGCCGCCGAGCAGGTGGCGAACGCCTGCTCGCTGACGCCACCGAACAGCAGTCCGGCGACGCTCAGATGCACAGCAAGGGACAGTGGGGAAAAACGCGAAACGAGGGCGACACCAAACCTTGCTTCCACGGGTTACTCCTTGCGTGGCCAATTTCGTCCTTGAAGGCGTGCAACTGCGGCAAGATTCAGCACGCGTATCAAGCGTATGACGGTCATCAGATAAACCGTCCCATTCCAGACACACGCTAGTTGATGCCCTGCGATGGGGCACCGGTTAAATAGTGTTAATACTTTTGTGCGATAAGGCCCTGCGTCGATACTTCCGGCCGTTCTGAGCAAGGACTTGAGGGCTATTTCAGACGCTTTTGAGGGGAGTTGACCGAGCCGCCAGGTAAACCCGCGAATCAATCGATTTTTCAGCTACTTGAGAAACTGGTACGGCTTGTGCAAACGTTTGCGAGTTACTGTTGACCGCCTTTTCGTTACAAAACCGTACAGGCCCCATGATTCCGGGCCGTGATCCGCAAAAAGGACTTTGAATGCACGTTTCCTCCTGCCACCGTCGTCGCGGTGTGCGCACTTTTGCTGTTTCCCTGCTACTGGCCGGCGTTACCGGAGTTCTCAGTCAGACCACGCTGGCGCAGCCTGCCCTGCCAGATGAATCCGCTCAGGGTGAAGCCCTCAGCCCCGAAGCCAGCCCGCCGAAAAAAGGCGCGTACCTGTCGGACTGGTACAACCAGGACCTGATGCTGATCGGCAGCAAGGACATCAGCTTCGGCCCGCAACCGGCGGACGACATCTACCTGGAATACGAGTACTTCGGGCGCAAGGGCCCGTTCGAGCTGTATGGCTACATCGACATCCCGAAGATCTTCAACATCGGCAACAGTCACGACAAAGGCGTGTGGGATCACGGCTCGCCGGTGTTCATGGAGCACGAACCGCGCATCTCCATCGACTACCTCGCCGGCCGCAGCCTGGCCATCGGGCCGTTCAAGGAATGGTACGTGGCGTTCGACTGGATCTACGATCACGGCAGCCGCAAAGAGAACCGCGCCAACACGCTGTACAGCGGTTTCGGCACCGACATCGACACCCATTCGCGGGTCAATCTGTCGGCCAACCTGTACGGGCGCTACCAGTGGGAAAACTACGGCGCCAGCAACGAATATTCGTGGGACGGCTACCGCGCGCAACTCAAATACATCGTGCCGATCGACAAATTCAGCAACGGTGCCTCGCTGACCTACATCGGCTTCACCAACTTTGATTTCGGCTCGGACATCCACAAGGACAACCCGGCGCGCACCGCAAATGCCACGGTGGCAACCAACGTGTTGCTGTACTCGTTCACCCACTTGCGCTTCACCCTGGTCGGCCGTTATTTCCACAACGGCGGCAACTGGGAGGACGGCAGCGAGCTGAATTTTGGCGACGGTAATTTCCGGGCACGTTCCAACGGCTGGGGTTACTACGCCGGCGTCGGTTATCAGTTCTGAATCCAGGAGCAATCATGAAAGCAATGACGCGTGTATCACTGGCCGCTGCCGCCCTGCTCTCTTCCACCGCATGGGCGGCCGAGGCACCGATTCAGCCGAAAGTCGTGCTGATCACCATGTTCGCTCCGGAGGCACAGCACTGGATCGATCGCCTCGAACTCAAACAGGAAGTCCGCGTGCCGGGCCTGTCGGCCGAATACCCGACCATCCGCTGCAACACACAGCAGGTCTGCCTGATGACCACCGGCATGGGCCAGACCAACGCCACGGCTTCGACACTGGCACTGGCGCTGTCGCCGAAATTCGACCTGCGCAAAAGCTACTTCCTGATTGCCGGGATTGCCGGCATCAGCCCCAAGCACGGGACCATCGGCACGGCCGCCTGGGCGCATTATCTGGTCGAGTTCGGCACCCAGTGGGAGCTGGATTCACGCGATGCGCCATCGAGCTGGCCGACCGGTTACCTCGGCATCAACACTCAAGGCCCGAACGAAAAACCACCGCTGGACTACAAGACCGAAGTCTTCGAACTCAACCCGAAACTGCAGGCCAAGGCGTTCGCCCTGAGCCACAAGGTCGAACTGAGCGAAAGCAAGGAATCGGCCGCGTGGCGCCTGAAATACCCGGCAGCACCGGCCAATCAACCGCCGGTGGTCACCCGTTGCGACACGCTGGCGGGCAACACCTGGTTCTCCGGCACACGCCTGAGCGAACGCGCCGAGGTCTGGACCAAATTGTTGACCGACAACCAGGGCGAATACTGCACCACCCAACAGGAAGACAACTCCACCTACGAAGCCTTGCTGCGCGCAAGTCGCGAGGGTCTGGTGGACGTGCAGCGCCTCGCCGTGGTGCGCGCCGGCTCCGATTTCGACCGTCCGGCGCCGGGCGGCAGCGAAGTGGACAACCTGCTCAAGTACGCCGATCAGGGCGGATTTGTGCCGGCACTGGAAAACCTCTACCGCGCGGGCAATCCGTTGGTGCAGGACATCCTGAAAAACTGGTCGGCGTGGGAGAACGGCGTCCCGCAATCCTGAGACCCACAAAGCCCTGTGGGTGCGAAACTCGCTCCCGCTGGGCTTTGTGATGACATGCAGAACAGCGGCGGTCAGGGGATAAGAATGACCTTGTCACCGCTGCCCTGATTCACATCGGCATACCGCGCCAGCCCTTCGGCCAGCGGCGCTTCCACCAGCCCTTGCGGCAGTGGCAGCAGGTCTTCGTCGAAGAACCGGCCGAACTGGTCCAGCATCGCCGCGCAGGCTTCAACGCCATACAGCAACGAGTTGATGCCCACCACCGAACCGCCCTTGCGATACAGCGCCAGCGCCGGTAACTGCACATGCCCGTCCACCGGGGCAGCGATGATCGCGATCCGCCCGAAAGTTGCCAATGCCGCGACCGAGGCCGGTAGCCAGAAACCGGTGGTGTCGAAGATCACGTCGGCACCGCCGCGATACACGGCGTTGACCTGCGCACCCAGCTCCTCGGGTTTATCCAGCTGAATCGTCTGATAACCCTGCGCCTGCAAATCCTTGACCTGCTCCGGCCGCCGCGCCGCCGCCAGCAACTGCGCGCCACGCACCTTGGCCAGCGCCAGCGCGGCGGTTGCCACCGCCCCGCCGCCGATCACCAGCAAACGGGTTTCGGCACTCACCAGACTGCGCTCCAGCGCATCCCACGCCGTGGTGTAAGGCACGCCGAGGCTGGCGGCCTGGGTGAAACTCAGATGCGAAGGTTTGTGCGCCACGCCATTGGCCGGCAATTTGACGAACTGCGCATGGGAGCCATCGGCGAAAAAACCCAGCTCACGCCCGGTGCCCCAGACCTCCTGACCGATCAACGCCTGCGGCCCTTCGACCACCACACCGGCAAAGTCCCGACCGGGAATGCGCGGCAGTGTGGTGTACGGGAAACGCCCGAGCACGTTCTTCACGTCGCTGGGATTGAGGCCCGCGGCCTTGATCTGCACCAGCACCTCGTCAGCGCCCGGCACCGGCGTCGGCACCTCGACGAAGCGCAGGGACGACAGGTCGCCGGTTTTATCGAATTGCAGTGCTTTCATGGAAATCTCCACCGAAGGAAAAAGACAGGATTCAGGACAGCCAGCCACTGACCAGTTGCCGGCCCATCGGCCACAACTGCTCGCCCGCCAGCATGCCCAACAGGCCCACCAGCGCGATGGTCGGCGGCGCCGGAGAACGGACATCCAGCGCGCCATACAGCAGGCCGACACCCAGACCGACGCCCAGTGAAATCAGGTAATTCATGGGATCACTCCGCCACACAAAGGGAATGGGCAGAGTCTAGGGAAAGGCTGTGACCGGCATCGGCCAAGGACTTCTGAATTTCGGCCAAATCAGCCGGCGAGCGGCCCGCCATCAAACTGCGAAGGGGCGACACCCAGCTCACGGCGGAACATGTCGCTGAAACTGCTCGGCGAATAACCCAGCTCACGGGCAATCGCGCTGACCGGCACGCCCTGGATCAACTCCGCCACTGCCGTCGCCAACTGCACCTGCCGCCGCCACTCGGCAAAGCCCATGCCCAGCCCTTCCTTGAACAACCGCGCCAACGTTCGCACGCTGGCCCCGGCGTTTTCGGCGTGTTGTTCGAAAGGAATATCCAGCGACGGCGCGGCCATCACTGCCTGACACAGACTCATCAACCGCCGGTCGGCATCGTCCGGCAACGGGATCTTCAGCTGCGAACGCCTTGCACGTTTCAGCTCCAGCAGCGCCAGCCCGACCAGCGCCTCGTAATACTCGGCATCCCCGCTGTCGCCCTGCGCCACCAGCCCGACGATCAACTCACGCAGCAGACCCCCGACTTCGATCACCTGCACGGTCTCATCCAGCGTCGCCGCCAGCGCCGGACGCAGGTAGATATTGCGCATCTGCAAATCCGACACCACCCGAATCCCGTGCGGCACCCCGGGCGGCAACCAAACCGCCCGCTGCGGCGGCACCACCAGCGCCTCATGCGGGGTCTCGACCCACATCACCCCGCTCATCGCATACAGCAACTGCCCCCAGACATGCTCATGCGGCTCGATGAACAACCCACGCGGATACGTCCGCGCCAGCGGTTGCACCGGCACATCGGTATCACTCAGATCAGGGGGCGCAGCGAGGGCCATGGCGAACATTCATCGGGGTTGGCGAAAGCGCCATGGTAACCAGTCCGACCGGAACCTCGCCATTGATAGATACCGTCGGACAATCCGAGTGAATTTTCCCGCAGCCCAGCGATCCTTCTATTACCACAGGGAGGAAGATGGGCTTTATGAACAACGCAAAACTGTACGTCATCGATTACACCCTTCACGGCGCGCCAAAGTCGTTCATTATCCGCTCGGACAAAATGGACAACACCGAGGCGTGGCACTGGGCAAGCTGCGACGCAGGGGTCGGCCGCATCCCGCGTTTCGGCCGGGAGAAAGTGCAGAAGACCAGCAAGCCGATGGCAGAAAAATTCGGCGTGGAAAACGTCACATGGCGACCGGCAAGCTAAGCTTGCGCGCAGGCGGGGACTATTTCGGGGGGAACAACATGACAACCATCAACAGCCCGGCGCACTTGGACTACGGCCTGGACACCCTGTTCGGCCGCATCACCAAAAGCGTCGACTGCCCGGTTGGCCTGGAACCCGTCGAAAACGACCCCTACCGCTTCGCCCTGCGCGTCCCGGCCCCCTTGCCGGAAGACCTTGAACAGGCCAAAACCATCGTCGTCAACGTCGAAGGCCGCCGCCTGCAAGGCAACGTCCGCCACACCGAACGCCTGGACGACAACAGCCTGAAACTGGAAGTGGAGCCCGACTAGGCTCCACTCATTCAATACCCAGGATTACTTGGGATGCGCACACTGACACCCCTTGCCCGAACACTCCTCACCACTCTTGTGATGATGCGCACACGCTTCACAGCAATAATGCTTCCCGTGCGCCACATAAGAATGCTCACCCTCCTTGATCGTGCAACGACATCCCGGACAATCGCATTTTCTATCTGCCATGGAACAGACTCCTCTGGTGGTGGTTGTCTGAGGCCGAAAGAACAAGCCGTGCTACCAGTGTAGAAGGTGAAAACCACCCAACAACCAAACCACTCATCACTCACCACTCCCCCTTCAACCATCCCCCCACCACTCACCACAATGAGCGTTAGCTCGAGTACCGCTTTTGATCGCAAGGCCCGTCGGCAGGCTGAGTGGAGGGATTGATCCGGGGGTGGGAGCGCAGCGACCGTGCGGC
>NZ_AKJQ01000067.1:0-24415 GCF_000282255.1 Pseudomonas sp. GM25
ATTGACCGCCGTAGCGGCTTGTTCAATTTCCAGACTCTGCTGGTGCAGCCCTCGCGTCGCATCTTCGGTGACGCAGCTTAGCTCCTCCGAGGCCGAGGCCAGTTGACTGGAAGACTCTGAGATCCGGCGGATGGTGTCGCGCAGATTGTGCTGCATGCTCTTGAGCGCGTGCAGCAGCCGTGCCGGTTCGTCCTTGCCGGAAATGCTGATATCGCCGGTCAGATCACCACCGGCCACCACTTCCGCGACATTGAGCGATTGCGACAGCGGCAGCACGATGCTGCGGGTCAGCAACAACGCCAGCGCGATGGTAATCAGCGCGGTGATGCCGATCATCACCCCGACCCAGACCCGGGAATTGGTGAACACCAGCCGTGCGGCCTCAGTGGCGAGGTTGGCGTTGTGCTTGTTCAGCTCGACCAGCTCACGCAGGCTCACTGCAATCTCATCCGCCAACGGGCTCATCTGTCCGTTGAGAATGGCGGCGGCCTCCTCCACTCGTCCCTGAGCAGATAACGTCATCACCTGCGCCTGAAGCTCCAGGTACTTGTGTTCGGCAACCTTGAAGCGGTCGAACAGCGCGCGCTCTTCGGGCAATACGATCAGGATGTCGTAACGCTGCTGGGCTTCGCTCAGCACACCGCGCAAATCATTGAGCTTGGCCACATTCTGATCCAGCGCCTGCGGATCGCGATTGAGCAACAGGCGCATGGTCAGCGCACGCAAGCGCAGCATGTCCTGGCTCATCTCGCCCACCGCCATCACGCTGGGCAGCCAGTTATTGTCGACCTCGTCGGACTGCGCGCGCATGTTCGACATCTGCAGAAGGGCGAACGCCCCAAGGGCAAACACCATCAGCGCCAGCACGCCAAAACCCAGCCCGGCCCGGGGCGCAATATTGAGACTACGGATACTCATTGCTCTGGTTCCTTCCAAAAGCGCTGCATCAACCCTGCAGCTGGTTGCTCTAGAAGGTATCGGCCCTGTGGAAAATTGCGTAAGACCAAAACGTGATATCAAAAGGCCTCGATACTTCGAACCTGGCGCATTAACGATTCAGCGCGGGTTTGCCGGACTTGAGCGCTGTTCGCGGCAAGATCGCCAGGAAGTTGTCCCGCGCGACTTTTTTCGCGACCGCCTCGGGCAACGCGTCGAGAAACGGCTTGAAGCCGTGGATTTCCTTACCGAGTTTGTTGAATCGCCCGACCACGTCCGAACCGATCATGAAGCGATCCGGATAGCGCTCCACCAGCTGCACCCATTCCACTCGCGGCTGGCCCTTTTCGTCCAGCAGATAAGGCGTCAGCAGGCTCCACGACAGATCAATGAACAGGTTCGGGTACGCCTCCAGCATTCGCGTCAGTGTCGGCAGCAGAAAATCCAGCTGCGTCTGATGACGATGGATTTCGGCACTGGTGCCAGCATGGGCCCAGATGAACCGGGTGTGCGGATGATTACGCAGCGGCTCTTCGATTTCCTTCAGGTACAGCGGATTCTTCTCACGCTTGGAGGTGATGTTGGAATGCAGCATCACCGGCAGATCGTTTTCGGCGGCCAGGTGATAGATGCGGGTCATGGCTTCGTTGTTGGCGCGCGGCGTGTCGCCGGAGGTCAGCGCGGTGAGGTCGTCGTGGCGAGTGAAGACTTCGCCGATGCCCTGCCACAAGCCGGGATACAGATCGAGCATGCGCTGGATGTGCGCGGCAGAGTTCTTGTCGTTGGGGTTGAAGCCCGAAAGAAACGGGTGAAAGTACTGGCGCTGCTCAGGTATCAGCTTCTGCACCGCGTCAGCGACGATCACGTCAGTCGCGCTGTACCAATAGGCATCGGCGTCATCGCCGGCGTAGTAACGCGGGCGCTTCGGCTCGTCTTCGTGCCATTTCTTCGCCACGGGGATGCCGGAAATCATCACGTGCTCGATGGAGTTTTCCTTCATGGCCGTCAGCAATTTCGGCATGCCGGCGGTTTCCTGGAAAAAATCCACGTAATGCAGGTGCGCGTCACTGTAGGTGTATTCCCGGGCACTGGCGGCGCCGGTGAAAACCATCAGGCAGGCAAGACTCAAACGAAACACGGACACAAGCATTCTCCGGCAGACAGGCATAGCCTAGACCCTCGCCGGGCAACGAGGGTTCACCCGGCAAGAAAGTGGAACGCGCCTGTGTGGGAATGCTCTATACCTGCAAGGTCTTTTTTGATCGAATCCCTTTTCCTACAGCTTGCGAGGTTCACATGACCGTTACCGTCAATACCGTGTCCGCCGAAGGTTTTCGCCACACCGTACAGATCGATGAGCATGAGCTGTTTGCCGATGTCCCGACCACTGCCGGCGGCGAAGGCTCGGCTCCGGAGCCGCACGATTACTTCGACGCCGCCCTCGGCGCCTGCAAGGCCCTGACCCTGAAGCTGTACGCGAAGAAAAAGGACATCCCGCTGACCGGCGTCGGCGTTGAGGTCAAGCGCGACAACAGCCAGGAACAGAAAGGCAAATACGCCCTGCACGTGACCCTCACCCTCAAGGGCGTGCTCACCGATGCCCAGCGCGAAGAACTGCTGCGTGTTGCCGACCGTTGCCCGATCCACAAGCTGATGACCACCAGCGAAGTCACCATCGAAACCCACGCGCCAGTTGGCTTCGACAGCCAGTAATCACCACGACGACACCGGCGGGTTATGCTCCGCGCATCACCCGCCAAGCCTGGAATGGAACATGGACACCCAACCCCTGATCATCCGCCCGCGCGCCGAAGACGTCGAAGGCCAGCCGATTCTGCGCCCGCTGCCGTCAGCCAAATGCCGCAGCGTCGGGCCTTTCGTGTTTTTCGACCACATGCTCGAAACGGTTTATCCGGCGGGCAAAGGCATGAACATCCGACAGCACCCGCACATCGGTCTGTCGACCCTCACGTATTTGTTCGAAGGACAGATCCAGCACAAGGACAGCCTGGGTTCTGATCAGGTGGTTAGCGCCGGCGATGTCAGCTGGATGACGGCCGGCACGGCGATCGCTCACGTCGAGCGCACGCCCGAACCGCTATGGGAACAAAGCTTCAAGATGCACGGCCTGCAAATCTGGCTCGCCTCGCCAAGAGAGCACGAACAAGGCCCGGGGCATTACAGCCACCACCCGGCCTCCACGTTGCCGGTCAGCGATAACCTCGGCGTACAGATCCGCATGATTGCCGGGTCAGGCTTTTGCCTGGAATCACCGGTGCCAGTGCTTTCTCCTACGCTGTATGCCGAACTGAAGATGCAGACCGCGACCACGCTGCTGATCCCGACCGAGCATGAAGAGCGGGCACTGTATGTCTTGAGCGGTGATGTGCAATTGAATGGCGAAGCGGTCGAACCCCATGCACTGGTGGTGTTGCCGACCGGGGAAGAGATGAGCCTGTTTGCCGAGAGCGACAGCCATGCGGTGCTATTCGGCGGTGCGCCACTGGACGGGCCACGGCGGATCAACTGGAATTTTGTCGCGAGCGATCCGACAGCGATCGATGAGGCGCGGCGTAAGTGGGCGGCCGGGGATTGGCCGACAGTGCCGGGGGAAGTCGAGCGGATCGAGCTGCCTAAATCGCGCAGCGAGCCGACACCGCTGTAAACCAATACTCCCACGCCAGGCGTGGGAGTGTTTTCAGCCGATTCAGCCCTTGAACACTTCTTCCAGCAAGTCATGCATCGACTTGAACGCCCGCGCTGCGGTCTTCGCGTCGTACATCATCTTGCCTGGTACATTCGCGTGCGGATCGGTGAACGAGTGCACCGCGCCGCCGTAGCTCAGCAACTGCCAATCCACGCCTGCCGCGTTCATCTCGTCCTCGAATGCCGGCAACTGCTCTTTCGGCACCAGCGGGTCGGAAGCACCGTGCAGCACCAGCACCGAGCCCTTGATGTTCTTCGCGTCCGCCGGGTTCGGCGAGTCCAGCGTGCCGTGGAACGACACAGCCGCTTTCACCGCAGCACCGGTGCGGGCCAGATCCAGCGCACAGCAACCGCCGAAGCAGAAACCGAACACCGCCAGTTTCGAGGTATCGACCGCCGCCTCGCCCTGCTTCTGCAATTGGTCGAACGCGGCCTGCATACGCTTGCGCAGCTGCGCACGATCATTCTTCAGCGGCATCATTGCCGCACCGGCCTGATCGGCATTCTGCGGTCGCACGGCCTGGCCGTACACGTCGGCGATCAGCACCACATAACCCTTGGCCGCCACCGATTTGGCGATCTCTTCAGCGCCAGCGCTGACACCCATCCAGTTCGGCGCCATCAACAGACCCGGACGCGCACCTTTGTGCTCGGCGTCGAACGCCAGGCGACCTTCATAAGGCTGGCCGTCAATCTGATAGACCACGGAACGTACAGTGACTTGGCTCATTTCTGACTCCAGATTGGTTGAACACCAGAATGAAAAAACCCGCCGAAGCGGGTTTTTCTACAGTTTGATCAAGCGGACAGCTCGACCAGCAGCTTGTTCAGGCGGCTCACGTAAGCGGCCGGGTCTTTCAAGCTGTCGCCAGCCGCCAGCGCGGCCTGGTCGAAGAGGATGTGCGACAGGTCGCCAAAACGCTCTTCGCTGGTTTCGTTGTCGAGCTTCGCGATCAGCGGGTGGCTCGGGTTGAATTCGAAAATCGGCTTCGAATCCGGCACCTTCTGCCCGCTGGCCTCGAGGATCTGACGCATTTGCAGACCCAGGTCCTGCTCGCCGATGGCCAGAATGGCCGGCGAATCGGTCAGGCGATGGGAAACCCGGACTTCGGCAACGGAATCGCCCAGTGCAGTTTTCAGACGCTCGACCAGACCTTCTTTCGACTTGGCGACTTCTTCTTGGGCTTTCTTGTCCTCTTCCGAGTCCAATGGCCCCAAATCCAGATCACCGCGCGCGACGTCGACAAAGCTCTTGCCGTCGAACTCGCTGAGGTAGCTCATCAGCCACTCGTCGATGCGGTCGGTCAGCAGCAGCACTTCGATGCCTTTCTTGCGGAAGACTTCCAGGTGCGGGCTGTTCTTGACCTGCGCGTAGGTTTCGCCGGTCAGGTAGTAAATCTTGTCCTGACCTTCCTTGGCGCGCGCCAGGTACTCGGCCAGACCGACGTCTTGCTCGCCATCGGTGCCATTGGTCGATGCGAAACGCAGCAGACCGGCGATTTTTTCCTTGTTGGCGAAATCTTCGGCCGGGCCTTCTTTCATGACCTGACCGAAGTTTTTCCAGAAGCCCTTGTATTGCTCAGGCTCGTTCTTCGCCAGTTTTTCCAGCATGTCCAGCACGCGCTTGGTCAGCGCCGACTTCATCGAGTCGATGATCGGGTCTTTCTGCAGGATTTCCCGCGACACGTTCAGCGACAGGTCGTTGGAGTCGACCACGCCCTTGATGAAGCGCAGGTACAGCGGCAGGAACGACTCGGCCTGATCCATCACGAACACGCGCTGCACGTACAGCTTCAGGCCTTTCGGCGCTTCACGCTGGTACAGATCAAACGGTGCGCGGGCCGGCACGTACAGCAGCGAACTGTACTCGAGCTTGCCTTCGACCTTGTTGTGGCTCCACGACAGCGGATTTTCGAAGTCGTGAGCGATGTGTTTGTAGAACTCCTGGTATTCCTCGTCCTTCACTTCAGTGCGAGGACGGGTCCACAGTGCGCTGGCGCGGTTGACGGTTTCCCATTCTTGCGCAGGTTTCTCTTCACCTTCGGCAGCCGCCACTTCTTTCGGCAGCTCGATCGGCAGCGCGATGTGGTCGGAGTACTTCTTGATGATGTTGCGCAGACGCCAGCCATCGGCGAACTCGTCTTCACCGGATTTCAGGTGCAGGACGATGCGAGTGCCGCGCTCCGGCTTGTCGATGGTGGCGACTTCGAATTCGCCCTCGCCTTTCGACGACCAGTGCACGCCTTCGCTGGCGGCGGTGCCGGCGCGACGGCTGTACACGTCAACTTTGTCAGCGACGATGAAGGCCGAGTAGAAGCCCACACCGAACTGGCCGATCAGGTGCGAATCCTTCTTCTGATCGCCGGACAGGTTTTTCATAAAGTCGGCGGTGCCGGATTTGGCGATGGTCCCCAGGTGGGTGATCACATCGTCGCGGTTCATGCCGATGCCGTTGTCTTCGAGGGTGACGGTCTTGGCGTCCTTGTCGAAGCTCACACGGATTTTCAGTTCAGCGCCACCTTCGAGCAACTCAGGCTTGGCCAGGGCTTCGAAGCGCAATTTGTCGACGGCGTCGGAGGCGTTCGAGATCAATTCGCGAAGGAAGATTTCCTTGTTGGAATACAGCGAATGGATCATGAGGTGCAGCAGTTGCTTCACCTCGGTCTGGAAGCCCAGGGTTTCCTTTTGAGTTTCCACACTCATGGTCATCAAACTCCAATCAGATGGCATTGGCCGCGACCCAAATGGTCGGCGGCGGGTTGTTCTGTGAGTTGGGGGCGTGGTTCAGGATTTCAAGGGCTCATCGATTTTGAAGTGCGCGCGGGCGGTGGCAATCGGTTCGCTTTCGGTGCTTTGCCAGGCGGTGACCGCAACGTTGGCCACCCGCCGGCCCTGACGACAGACCTGACACCGGGCCCAGGTGTCGCGAAACTGCCCGGCCCGCAGGTAATCGAGGGAGAAATCGATAATCTTCGGCACGCCGGGCGCGCCGGTGAAAATCAGCAGGTGCAGGGCCGCAGACAGCTCCATGAACCCGGCAATCACCCCGCCGTGGATCGCCGGCAATAAAGGGTTACCAATGTTGTCCTTGTTTGCCGGCAGCTTGAACAGCAAGTCATCACCGACTCGCGAACACTCGACGCCGATGAGTCCGGCGTAGGGGATCAGTTTCAACAGCGGTGCGTAGTCACCCTTCTCGTGCGCCTCTTGCAGTTGCTGCTTGAAATCATCGCTCATGGGTTTTCTCCCTTGATCGCGCCACCAAAGCCCTTGGTGCCTTTAAGGCCCTTGCCCATGCGCATGAAGGTGCCGACGACGTGGGCAATCGGTTGCTCGGGATCATCCTGATAGGCGAAGCCGCGAGCGAAGATCACATCGGTGGTGACTCGATAGCATTGGGCGAAGCCATACACGTCTTTATGCGGCTCGGCGGCGTGCATGTAGTCGATGCGCAGATCGAGGGTCGGGCAGACTTCGAATTCCGGCAGGACGCACAGGGTCGACATGCCGCACGCGGTGTCCATCAATGACGTGATTGCCCCGCCGTGGATGACGCCGGTGAGCGGGTTGCCAACGATTTGCGCACTGTACGGCAGCACTACCGTCAGACCTTCACTACTTGCGCTGTGCACCTTCAATCCCAGTACCAGACAGTGGCGCAAGGCCGAGAGAAACCGTGTCGCACGCTCAAAAACGGGGTTTTCGGCCATTTGATAATTACTCTTGTTAGTCGCCATTCCCAGTAGTGGAAAGAACAGCAAAAGTTCCATTGCAAAACAAACTTATATATCTGAAAGAAATGAGGAACTTAAGCCTTGGGCCTGAGCTCTTAAGGCCAGTAGTTATTTTCCATAAGGAGAAACACCCCATGCGTAAGACTTTAGCTATTGCCTTGATGTTGACCGCTTCCCTCGGTCTCGCTGCCTGCGATAAAAAATCCGAGGACAAAGCTCAAGATGCCAACCAACATGCTGAACAAGCTCAGCAAGACATGAACAAAGCTCAGGATAAAGTGAACGACGCAGCGAAAGAAAACGCCGAAGCTGCCAAAGCTCAGGCCGAATCGAACGCTGCAGCGCAAGAAGAAGCTGCCAAGAAGCAATAAGCCGCTTCTCGCTGGCAAAAAAGAAAACCCGCCAAGTGCGGGTTTTCTTTTGCCGGTCATTTTTTGCCAATGCCGCCTTAGAGCAAAACAGTTCTAAAAGTCGGACTAATCATCAGCAACAATGAACACACTAAGCCGACCAGCCAGACCAGACTGCGCAGCGTGGGAATATCCGCCAGGTAAAACCACAAATAGAAAATCCGCGAGATCACGAAGATGATCGCCAAGGTATCGATCAGCCATCCCGCCGTCTGCGTGGTATGCGCCATCAGCACGCCAACGGCAAACAGGATGAAGGCTTCGATGGTGTTCTGATGTGCCGCCAGCGCCCGGGCGCCGTAACCGGTGAGTTGCGCCTGCTGCTGACGCGGCAGGTGGTTGTTGTAACCGCCCTGCTCCTTCATGGCCTTGCCGACCGGCATCCGCGCCACGTAGATCAACAATGCACTGATAAACACACACCAGAACGGAATACTCATCAAGCAGCCTCTTTGTTCGCTTCGGGCAATGGCGCCTATGTAGGGGTATAGACCATTACATCGAGCACGTCGGAATGAAACTCCCGGCGATACAACACCAGCACCACGCCTGCACTCATCAACATGAACAGCCACGGGCTGACGAACCACGCCAGCATGCTCATGCCGAAGTAATAGGAACGCAGACCGAAGTTGAACTGGTTGGCCGCCATCGAAATCACTCGAGCCGCCCGCGAGGCGAACGCCTTGCGCTCCTGCTCCGAGACTTGCCGCTCACCGATCATGGGGGCCGAGCCGACCAGAATGGCGGCGAAATTGTATTGGCGCATGCACCAGCTGAAGGTGAAGAAGGCGTAAACGAACACCAGCGCCAGGCACAGCAACTTGATCTCCGACATGCCCTGCGAGGCCTGTTGCACCATCGGAATGTCCGCCAACAGCGACACCGCGCGCTCGGAAGCGCCAAGCACGGTCAGGATGCCCGCCAGGATAATCAGCGTGCTGGAGGCAAAGAACGAGGCGTTGCGCTCGAGGTTGCCGATCACGCTGGCGTCGGCGATGCGGTTGTCACGCAGCAGCATGCGGCGCATCCAGTCTTCGCGGTACAGGTGCAGCACGCTGGCCAGGCACGCGGTGTCACGGGCCTTCCAGGTGGCATAACGGGTGTAACCGCCCCAGCAGATGACAAACCAGAGCGCGGCCAGCAGGTGGATCAGGTTGGCTTGGATGAACGACATGCAATTCCCTGTGATGAAGATTTCGGCTCCCCTTCGACGTTAGTCGAGGGAAAAAGACACTGCCTGAAGCCCATAAAAAATGCCCCGTATCGATTGATACGGGGCATTTCTGTTTAATCGCTCGGGAGCCGCTTGTGGCGGCCCGGCAATCTTAGGCGAGTGCTTCGGCGCGCTTGCCCAGCAGGCGGTCGCAAACCACAGCAACCACCAGGGTCATCACGCATGGCACCAGCCACGCCAGACCTTGCTCGCTCAGCGGCAGGTGGGCCAGTTGCGATGGCATCCAGTCAGCCAGACCGGCGCCTTTCAACGCATCGATGGTGCCAAACACGAACGACACCAGCATCACCGGGCCCATGATACGGCTCTGCTCATGCCAGAACGCGGCACAGAAGCTCAGAGCCACCAGCACGATGCACGGCGGATAGATCGCGGTCAGCACCGGGATCGAGAACGCGATCAGCTTGGTCAGGCCCAGGTTGGACACCAGCAGCGAGAACGCCGCCAGGATGATCACCAGGGTCTTGTACGACAGCGGCAGTACGCGGCTGAAGTACTCGGCACAGGCGCAGGTCAGGCCAACGGCAGTCACCAGGCACGCCAGGGAAATCAGCACAGCGAGGAAGCCACTGCCCAGCGAACCGAAGGTGTGTTGCACGTAAGCGTGCAGCACCGCGGCGCCGTTGGTCGCGCCCGCCGCCACTTCATGGCTGCCGGAACCCAGACGGAACAGGCTGACATACACCAGCGCCAGACCGACACCGGCAATCAGCCCGGCGATGATCGCGTAACGGGTGATCAGTGCCGGCGACTCGACGCCACGGGAGCGGATCGCGTTGACAATGACGATGCCAAACACCAGCGCGCCGAGGGTATCCATGGTCAGGTAACCATTGATGAACCCCTGGGAGAACGGTGCCGCAACGTATTCAGGAGTAGCCACGCCGATGTCACCGGCCGGCAGTGCGAACGCGGCGATGCCGAGCACGGCCAGGGCGATGATCTTCAGGGGGGCGAGGAAGCGACCGACGGTGTCCAGGAGACGCCCAGGGTAGAGCGAAATGAAGAACACCAGCAGGAAGTACACCGAGCTGTAGAGGAACAGTGCCAGCGGGCTCTCGCCGGTCAGCGGCGCCAGACCCACTTCAAAGGAAACGGTCGCGGTACGCGGGGTGGCGAACAGCGGACCGACTGCCAGGTAGCAAGCCGCTGCCAGTACGCCGCCGGCGATCTTGCCGATCGGGCTGCTCAGGGCGTCCATGGCACCACCGACCTTGGCCAGTGCAACCACGGTGACCACCGGCAAACCGACTGCCGTGATCAGAAAGCCCAGCGCCGCCATCCAGACGTTGGGTCCGGACTGCAAACCGACGATAGGCGGGAAGATGATGTTGCCGGCCCCGACGAACAGGGCGAATGTCATAAAGCCAAGTGCCAGGATGTCCTGACCTTTCAAAACTTTCATTAAGGAAATACCACACTACTGAATCGGAATTTAGAGGGGGATTTCCCTGTGGGGTTAGGGAAATGCTGTCAATCCGTATAAGACTGACCCGTTTAGCGCGTTGCATGCCTTGTGGGCGGCAGACGCAAAAATGGCTGCTAGCCTAACGAATTTGCCTGACAAACGCACTGTTAGAGGGCGAACTATCCGATACGCGACGTTTCTGTGTCGCGTTTTTGCATGTTATTGGGTGAGTGCTTATAAATTGCCATCGTCCACCCGAACGCCAGAAACGACAAAGGCCACCCGAAGGTGGCCTTTGTTGCTGGAGCAGAGAAGTCAGCCGAAGCTTACTTCTTCACTTCCCAGCCAGTCAGCTCGGCCAGGGCCTTGCCGATGTCTGCCAGCGAACGCACGGTTTTCACGCCTGCGTCTTGCAGAGCAGCGAATTTCTCGTCTGCAGTGCCTTTGCCGCCGGAGATGATTGCGCCAGCATGGCCCATGCGCTTGCCCGGAGGAGCAGTCACACCAGCGATGTAGGAAACAACCGGCTTGGTCACGTGTGCCTTGATGTAGGCAGCCGCTTCTTCTTCAGCCGAACCGCCGATCTCGCCGATCATTACGATCGCTTCGGTCTTCGGGTCTTCCTGGAACAGCTTCAGGATGTCGATGAAGTTCGAACCCGGGATCGGGTCACCACCGATGCCGACGCAAGTCGACTGACCGAAACCGGCGTCAGTAGTCTGCTTCACAGCTTCGTAGGTCAGGGTGCCGGAACGGGAAACGATACCGACCTTGCCTGGCAAGTGAATGTGACCTGGCATGATGCCGATCTTGCATTCGCCTGGGGTGATCACGCCTGGGCAGTTAGGGCCGATCAGGGTAACACCCAGCTCGTCGCACTTAACTTTGGCGTCCAGCATGTCCAGGGTAGGAATGCCTTCGGTGATGCAGACGATCAGCTTGATGCCGCCGAAAGCTGCTTCCAGGATCGAGTCCTTGCAGAAAGGAGCCGGAACGTAGATGACGCTGGCGGTGGCGCCAGTGGCTTCTACAGCTTCTTTCACGGTGTTGAACACAGGCAGGTTCAGGTGAGTGGTGCCACCTTTGCCTGGAGTCACGCCGCCAACCATTTTGGTGCCGTAGGCAATGGCTTGTTCGGAGTGGAAAGTACCCTGCGCACCGGTGAAGCCCTGGCAGATTACTTTGGTGTCTTTATTGATCAGGACGCTCATTACTTGCCCTCCGCAGCTTTAACGACTTGTTGAGCAGCGTCGGTCAGGCTGGTAGCAGCGATGATGTTCAAACCGCTTTCTGCCAGTACTTTAGCGCCCAGTTCAGCGTTGTTGCCTTCAAGACGAACAACAACCGGGATTTTCACGCCGACTTCTTTCACTGCACCGATGATGCCTTCGGCAATCATGTCGCAACGAACGATGCCGCCGAAGATGTTAACCAGTACTGCAGCGACATTGCTGTCGGACAGAATGATTTTGAAAGCTTCGGTTACGCGTTCTTTGGTAGCACCACCGCCTACGTCGAGGAAGTTGGCTGGCTTGCCGCCGTGCAGGTTGACGATGTCCATGGTACCCATGGCCAGGCCGGCACCGTTCACCATGCAGCCGATGTTGCCTTCCAGCGCTACGTAGTTCAGTTCGAACTTGGCAGCGTGCGCTTCGCGCGGATCGTCCTGCGACGGATCGTGGAAAGTCTTCAGCTTAGGCTGACGGTACATTGCGTTGGCGTCGATGTTGATCTTGGCGTCCAGGCAGTGCAGATCGCCGTCAGCCTTGATCACCAGCGGGTTCACTTCCAGCAGAGCCAGGTCGTGATCCTTGAACAGCTTGGCCAGACCTACGAAGATCTTGGCGAACTGAGCAACCTGCTTGCCTTCCAGACCCAGCTGGAATGCCAGCTCGCGACCCTGGAATGGCTGAGCGCCAACCAGTGGATCGATAGTGGCTTTCAGAATTTTTTCTGGAGTGTCGTGAGCGATTTTCTCGATGTCCACGCCACCTTCGGTGGAAGCCATGAACACGATGCGACGGCTCGAACGGTCAACGACAGCGCCCAGGTACAGCTCTTTAGCGATATCAGTGCACGATTCAACCAGGATCTTGGTGACTGGCTGGCCGTTGGCGTCAGTCTGGTAAGTCACCAGACGCTTGCCCAGCCACTGCTGTGCGAAGGCTTTGGCGTCTTCTTTGCTGCGAACCAGCTTGACGCCGCCCGCTTTACCGCGACCACCGGCGTGAACCTGGGCTTTGACAACCCACTCGTTGCCGCCGATTTTGTCGCAAGCTTCTGCTGCTGCTTCCGGGGTGTCTACTGCGAAACCAGTGGAAACTGGCAGGCCGTATTCAGCGAACAGCTGCTTACCCTGATACTCGTGAAGATTCATGCTTTTTACCGTCTTCGTTAGGTACTGCGCATTCGGCGCTGCGCTCTTTATGAGTGCCGCGCCACCTGTGACTGCTGCTTGCGTAGCCTTTCCGGATACCCGGTGCAGCTACGCAAGGCTGCGTCCAGCGGACATTCCGCGGTGAGTCTTGCACGCAAGGCTCACGACGGGCCGTACCGCCGTGGTTTCTTATTGTGTCTTAACGCTTCTTGCGGTTGGCAATGTGGATGGCGCCGCCATTCACTGCCAAAGCTGCTTCGTGCAAGGCTTCAGACAGGGTCGGATGGGAGAAAACCATCATGCCCAGGTCTTCAGCGCTGGTGCCGAATTCCATACCGATCGCGCCCTGCTGAACCAGTTCTGCAGCGCTCGGGCCAATCACGTGCACGCCCAATACGCGGTCAGTCTTGGCATCGGCGATGACCTTGACGAAACCACCGGTATCGTTGGCGGCCATGGCACGGCCGGATGCTGCGAACGGGAAGGTGCCGACGTTAACTTCAACGCCTTCAGCTTTCAAGGCCTGCTCGGTTTTACCGACCCATGCGATTTCCGGGTGAGTATAAATAACCGAAGGGATCAGGTCATAGTTCATCTGGGCCTTGTGGCCCTTGATGCGCTCCACAACCATGATGCCCTCTTCCGAGGCCTTGTGAGCCAGCATCATGCCGCGAACCACGTCGCCGATGGCGTAAACGCCCGGTACGGTGGTGGCGCAGTGATCGTCAACGTGCACGAAACCGCGCTCGTCCAGGGTCACGCCGCTGTCGGCAGCCAGCAGATCAGTGGTCACCGGACGGCGACCAACGGCTACGATCAGCTTGTCGAAAGTGATGGTCTGTTCGCCGTTGGCATCGGTGTAGTTCACAACGACTTCGTCGCCGTTCACTTTCGAGCCGGTTACGCGAGCGCCCAGTTTGATGTCCAGACCCTGTTTGGTCAGGGTTTTCAGCGCTTCCTTGGAAACAGCGGTGTCCGCTGCCATCAGGAAGGTGTCCAGTGCTTCGAGAACAACCACTTCGGAGCCCAGACGCGACCATACCGAACCCAGTTCCAGACCGATCACGCCAGCGCCGATCACGCCCAGACGTTTAGGTACGGATTGGAATTCCAGAGCGCCAGTCGAATCAACGATGACTTTCTGATCGACCGGAGCCGGTGGAATGTCGATCGGACGCGAGCCTGGAGCCAGGATGACGTTTTCGGCTTCGATGACTTCAACCGAGCCGTCCGGCTTGGTGACTTCGACTTTCTTGCCGGCCAGTAGTTTGCCGTGGCCCTGGATCGAAGTAACGCCGTTGGCCTTGAACAGGGTGGCAACACCGCCGGTCAGGTTCTTGACGATGCCAGCCTTGCGGCCAACCATCGCTGCGACGTCCATTTTGACTTCGCCGGTCGAGATACCGTGGACGTTGAAGCTTTCTTTCGCTTCCTTGTATTTCCAGGAGCTGTCCAGCAGCGCCTTGGAAGGAATGCAGCCTACGTTCAGGCAGGTGCCGCCCAGGGCTTGCTTGCCTTCAGCATCGGTGTACTTCTCGATGCAGGCAGTGCTCAGGCCGAGTTGCGCGGCCTTGATAGCTGCCACGTAGCCGCCAGGGCCCGCACCGATCACTACTACGTCAAATTTCTGCGACATTCAAAAAATCCTCTTTAGCGAAAAGCTTCAAGCCGCGCGCTGCAAGCCAGGCTGCGTTTTCCCGCAGCTTGAAGCTTGCAGCGCGTGACTGCTTCTATCAGATATCCAGCAACAGACGAGCCGGATCTTCCAGCAGGTTCTTGATGGTCACCAGGAAGGTTACAGCTTCTTTGCCATCGATCAGACGGTGATCGTAGGACAGTGCCAGGTACATCATCGGACGGATCACGACCTGACCGTTGATGGCCATCGGACGCTGGATGATGTTGTGCATGCCCAGAATCGCTGCCTGCGGCGGGTTGACGATCGGGGTCGACATCATCGAACCGAAGGTACCACCGTTGGTGATGGTGAAGGTACCGCCGGTCATTTCGTCCATCGACAGTTTGCCGTCACGGGCTTTCTTGCCGAAGGTTGCGATGCCGCCTTCGATTTCAGCCAGGCTCATGTGTTCGGCGTTACGCAGAACCGGAACTACCAGGCCACGGTCGCTGGAAACAGCGACGCCGATGTCGGCATAACCGTGGTAAACGATGTCGTTGCCGTCGATCGAAGCGTTGACAGCCGGGAAGCGTTTCAGCGCTTCGGTGGCAGCCTTCACGAAGAACGACATGAAGCCCAGGCGTACGCCGTTGTGGGACTTCTCGAACAGGTCCTTGTACTTCGAACGCAGGGCCATGACTTCGGTCATGTCGACTTCGTTGAAAGTGGTCAGCATCGCCATGTTCGATTGAGCTTCAACCAGACGCTTGGCAACGGTGGCACGAACGCGGGTCATCGGAACGCGCTTCTCGATGCGGTCGCCAGCGGCGAACACAGGAGCGGCGGCGGCCGGAGCAGCAGCCTTGGCAGGCGCGGCAGCCGGAGCGGCTTTCTTGGCAGCAACGGCTGCAACCACGTCTTCCTTGGTCACGCGACCGCCTTTGCCGGTGCCGGCAACGGAAGCGATGTTGATGCCGTTCTCTTCAGCCAGCTTGCGCGCGGCTGGAGCTGCGATCGGGTCGTCTTCGCCATCGGCGGCTGGAGCAGCGGCAGCAGCGGCCGGAGCAGCAGCGGCAGCCGGGGCGGCAGCAGCAGCGCCGCCTTCAACGATGGAGCCCAGCACTTCGTCGGACAGGACGGTTTCGCCCTCGCCCTTGACGATTGCGCCCAGCACGCCGTCGGCGGTAGCCAGCACTTCCAGTACGACTTTGTCGGTTTCGATGTCGACGATCAGTTCGTCACGCTTGACGGCGTCGCCCGGTTGTTTGTGCCAGGTGGCAACGGTGCCATCGGCAACCGATTCCGGGAAAGTGGGGGCTTTGATCTCGATAGCCATTATCTGTGGTTCCTTAAATTCGGTTTCAGGTGCGCGAAGGCGTTAAACGGTAAACGCGGCTTGCAGCAGTTGTTCCTGCTGCTCGGCGTGCATCGATGCGTAACCACATGCAGGTGCAGCAGAAGCCTCACGGCCCGCGTACTCGAGTACGAGAGATTTGTTGAGGTTGCTGATGCTGCGACGCAGGTGGTGCTGGCTGCAGTACCAGGCGCCCTGGTTCATCGGCTCTTCCTGACACCACACGGCCGCTTTGGCATTGGTGTAAGGAGCCAGGACTTCTTTCAAGTCGTCCTCAGGGAACGGGTACAGCTGCTCGATACGCACGATGGCGATATCTTCGCGGCCTTCGGCACGACGTTTTTCCAGCAGGTCGTAGTAGACCTTGCCGCTGCACAGAACAACGCGCTCGACCTTTTTCGGGTCCAGTGCATCGATTTCCGGGATCACGGTCTGGAACGAACCTTCGGCCAGATCTTCCAGGGTCGAGATGGCCAGCTTGTGGCGCAGCAGCGACTTTGGAGTCAGAACGACCAATGGCTTGCGCAGCGGGCGAATCACCTGACGGCGCAGCAAGTGGTAGATCTGGGCCGGGGTGGTCGGCATGCACACCTGAATGTTGTGCTCGGCGCACAGTTGCAGGTAACGCTCAAGACGTGCCGAGCTGTGCTCAGGGCCCTGACCTTCGTAGCCGTGTGGCAGCAGCATGGTCAGACCGCAGAGACGGCCCCACTTGTGCTCGCCGCTGGTGATGAACTGGTCGATAACGACCTGCGCACCGTTGGCGAAGTCGCCGAACTGGGCTTCCCAGATCACCAGCGCGTTTGGCGTGGTGGTCGAGTAACCGTATTCGAACGCCAGTACGGCTTCTTCCGACAGGAACGAGTCGTACAGGTCGAAGCGTGGCTGACCTTCATACAGATGCTTGAGCGGAATGTAGGTACCGGCATCTTTCTGGTTGTGCAGCACAGCGTGACGGTGCGAGAACGTACCGCGGCCGATGTCCTGACCGGTCATGCGGATCGGGTGACCTTCGAACGCCAGGGTCGCGTACGCCATGGTTTCGGCGTAACCCCAGTTGATCGGCAGGCCGCCGGCTTGCATCTTCTGACGGTCTTCGTAGATCTTCGCGACCTGACGCTGAACCACGAAGCCTTCCGGAATTTCCAGCAGCTTGGCGGACAGTTCCTGCAGGGTCTTCAGATCGAAGCGAGTGTCGTGACGCGCAGTCCAGGCGTGGCCCAGATACGGACGCCAGTCCACGAACAGCTCTTTGTTCGGCTCTTTGACCAGCGATTTCACTACGTGCAGACCGTTGTCCAGCGCGTTGCGGTATTCGTCGACTTTCGCCTGAACACGCTCTGCGTCCAGCACACCGCCCTGGGTCAGACGATCAGCGTACAGCTCACGGGTGGTGCGCTGCTTGGTGATCTGCTGATACATCAGAGGCTGGGTGCCGCTTGGCTCGTCGGCCTCGTTGTGGCCGCGACGACGGTAGCAGACCAGGTCGATCACCACGTCACGCTTGAACTGCATGCGGTAGTCGATGGCCAGCTGGGTCACGAACAACACGGCTTCCGGATCATCACCATTCACATGGAGGATCGGCGCCTGGATCATTTTCGCAACGTCGGTCGCGTACTCGGTGGAACGCGAGTCCAGCGGGTTGCTGATGGTGAAACCAACCTGGTTGTTGATCACGATGTGCACGGTACCGCCGGTCTTGAAACCGCGGGTCTGCGACATCTGGAAGGTTTCCATCACCACGCCCTGACCGGCGAATGCCGCGTCACCGTGGATGGAGATCGGCAGAACCTTCTCACCGGTAGGGTCGTTGCGACGATCCTGACGGGCGCGAACCGAACCCTCGACCACCGGGGAAACGATTTCCAGGTGGGATGGGTTGAACGCCATGGCCAGGTGAACTTCACCGCCGGTGGTCATTACGTTGGACGAGAAGCCCTGGTGGTATTTAACGTCACCGGAACCCAGCTCGACCTTCTTCTTGCCTTCGAACTCGTCGAACAGCTCGCGCGGGTTCTTGCCGAAGGTGTTGACCAGTACGTTCAGACGGCCACGGTGGGCCATGCCGATGACGACTTCCTTGGTGCCGTAGGAACCGGAACGCTGGATCAGTTCGTCGAGCATCGGAATCAGGCTTTCGCCGCCTTCCAGACCGAAACGCTTGGTGCCCGGGTATTTGGTGCCCAGGTATTTTTCCAGGCCTTCACCGGCAGTCACGCGCTCGAGCAGGTGGCTCTTGATGTCCGCGGAATATTCCGGACGGCCACGCACGCTTTCCAGACGCTGCTGGAACCACTGGCGCTGCTCGGAATCGGTGATGTGCGTAAATTCAGCGCCGATGGTGCGGCAATATGTCTGCTGCAACGCTTCGTGAATTTCGCGTAGGCTCGCTTCCTCTTTGCCGATGAACAGGTCGCCGGCACGGAAGGTCGTATCAAGATCGGCATTGGTCAAGCCGTAGTGATTGATCGACAGGTCTGCAGGTGCAGGACGCTGCCACAGCCCCAGCGGGTCAAGCTGGGCTGCCTGGTGGCCACGCATACGGTAGGCCTGGATCAATCGCAGCACTTCAACTTGCTTCTTCTCGTGCTCACTGCTCACGCTGCCGGCGGAAACCGGTTGGGCGCGGCGCTGGTTCTTTGCCAGCAGCACGAAATGATCGCGAATTGTGGAGTGCGAAACATCTGTGGCAGAGCTGCCGTCGGCAGGCAGCTTCTGAAAGTAGGTGCGCCACTCTTCTGGCACAGCGTTAGGGTCGTGCAGGTAGAGCTCGTAGAGCTCTTCCACATAGGCAGCGTTTCCACCTGAAAGGTAGGCGCTGTTCCACATGCGCTGCATCACGCTTTCTTGCATGCTTGGTCACCCTCGGTTAGGGGAACACCATCGGTGTCGACACCGAGCAAGCTTGCAGAAGTCCGAATGCAGCGACCAAAACAAGCCACTTAGGATCACACTGATAGTCCGGGTACCAGCCCGGATGCCCCTGCTTGTCTCATTTCTTCAAAATAAGAGCCGCAGCTTATGGCTGCTGCTCTGGTTATAGCCATGGCGCGGGTTGAAGCCCGCGCCTAAGCCCTCTACGGGTACAGCGGTTACAGCAGCTGAATCACACGCCGCTCGAAAGCAGCATGTTACGGATGTGACCGATGGCCTTAGTCGGGTTCAGGCCTTTCGGACATACGTTGACGCAGTTCATGATGCCCCGGCAGCGGAAGACGCTGAACGGGTCATCGAGGGACGCCAGACGCTCGGACGTCTTGGTATCACGGCTGTCTGCCAGGAAGCGGTACGCTTGCAGCAGGGCAGCTGGACCCAGGAACTTGTCCGGGTTCCACCAGAAGGACGGGCAAGAGGTCGAGCAGCAAGCACACAGGATGCACTCGTACAGACCGTCGAGCTTTTCACGCTCTTCAGGGGACTGCAGACGTTCGATGGCCGGAGCCGGCGTATCGTTCTGCAGGAATGGCTTAACCTTCTCGTATTGCTTGTAGAAGATGCTCATATCGACAACCAGGTCACGGATAACCGGCAAACCTGGCAGTGGACGAACGATCAGCTTGTTACCTTTTACGACAGCGGACAGCGGCGTGATGCACGCCAGGCCGTTCTTGCCGTTGATGTTCATGCCGTCGGAGCCGCAGACGCCTTCACGGCAGGAGCGACGATAGGAGAAACCTTCGTCCTGCTCTTTGATCAGGGCCAGCACGTCCAGCACCATCAGGTCTTTACCACCGGTATCGACCTGGAATTCCTGCATGAACGGCGCAGCGTCCTGATCAGGGTTGTAACGATAAACACTGACTTGCAACATGGCGGTCACCCTTAATAAGTCCGGACTTTAGGTTCGAAAGTCGGAACAGTCTTCGGCGAGAAGTTCACGGCACGCTTGGTGACGCGCTTGTCACCCGGGAAGTACAGGGTGTGGCACAGCCAGTTTTCGTCGTCACGATCTTCGAAGTCTTCACGGGCGTGAGCGCCGCGGGACTCTTTACGTACTTCGGCAGCGATGGCGGTAGCTTCAGCCACTTCCAGCAGGTTTTGCAGTTCCAGCGCTTCGATACGTGCAGTGTTGAACGCCTGCGACTTGTCGTTGATCTTCACATTCGCGATGCGCTTGCGCAGATCAGCCAGCTGGGCAATACCCTTCTGCATGTATTCGCCGGTACGGAATACACCGAAGTAGTTCTGCATGCAGCTTTGCAGCTCGCGACGCAGGGTAGCGACGTCTTCGCCGTCGGTACGGTTGTTCAGGGCATTCAGACGCGCCAGGGCAGCTTCGATGTCGGCTTCGGTAGCGTCGTCGTATTCGATGCCGTCGGTCAGCGCCTTCTCCAGGTGCAGGCCGGCAGCGCGGCCGAATACCACCAGGTCGAGCAGCGAGTTGCCGCCCAGACGGTTGGCACCGTGAACCGATACGCAAGCCACTTCACCTACCGCGAACAGACCAGGAATGATCTGATCCACGCCTTCGGCGTCCTGGGTGATCGCCTGGCCGTGAATGTTGGTGGCAACGCCGCCCATCATGTAGTGGCAAGTCGGAACAACCGGAACCGGAGCAACCACCGGGTCAACGTGTGCGAAAGTCTTCGACAGTTCGCAGATGCCTGGCAGACGGCTGTGCAGCACTTCCTCGCCCAGGTGGTCGAGTTTGAGCATTACGTGGTCGCCATTCGGACCGCAACCGTTGCCGGCAATGATCTCTTTAACCATCGAACGGGCAACAACGTCACGACCGGCAAGGTCTTTGGCGTTCGGAGCATAACGCTCCATGAAACGCTCGCCGTGCTTGTTGATCAGGTAACCACCTTCACCACGGCAACCTTCAGTAACCAGTACACCGGCGCCGGCGATGCCGGTCGGGTGGAACTGCCACATTTCGATGTCTTGTACCGGCACGCCAGCACGCAGAGCCATGCCGACGCCGTCACCGGTGTTGATCAGGGCGTTGGTGGTGGATGCGTAGATACGACCTGCACCGCCGGTAGCCAGTACGGTGGCCTTGGCGCGGATGTAGGTGGTTTCGCCGGTTTCGATGCAGATCGCGATCACACCGACGAATTCGCCTTCCTGGTTTTTCACCAGGTCGACAGCGTAGTACTCGTTCAGGAACGTGGTACCGGCTTTCAGGTTGCCCTGATAAAGGGTGTGCAGCAGCGCGTGACCGGTACGGTCGGAAGCGGCGCAAGTACGGGCAGCCTGCCCGCCTTTACCGTAATCCTTCGACTGACCGCCGAACGGACGCTGGTAGATACGGCCTTGCTCGGTACGCGAGAACGGCAGCCCCATGTGGTCCAGCTCGAAAACGGCAGCCGGGCCTTCCTGACACATGTATTCGATAGCGTCCTGGTCACCGATGTAGTCGGAACCCTTGACGGTATCGTACATGTGCCAGCGCCAGTCATCGTTCGGGTCGGCCGAAGCGATGGCGCAGGTGATGCCGCCCTGTGCGGACACAGTGTGCGAACGGGTCGGGAAAACCTTGGTGATCACGGCAGTCTTGTGACCGCCCTGCGCCAGTTGCAGCGCTGCGCGCATGCCGGCACCGCCGCCACCAATAATGATGGCGTCGAAAGAAATCGTTGGAATGTTAGCCATGAATCAGATACCCCAGAGAATCTGCACACCCCAGACGAAGTAAGCGAACATCGCGACGCCGCATACTGCCTGGAAAAGGAAACGTACTGCAGTCGCGGACTTGCCCAGCGCCATTGGCGTCAGGTAGTCGGTCGCGATGGTCCACATGCCGACCCAGGCGTGAGCGCCCAGGGCAACCAGTGCCAGCAGACTGAAGATACGCATTCCGTTGTGGGCGAACAGGCCGTGCCATTGGTCGTAGCCAATGCCCGGGTTCGCGACGAGGTAGCCGATCAGGAAGATGAAATAAGCCGCGAGAACGACCGCAGACACACGCTGTGCCATCCAGTCATAGAGGCCCGAACGCGAAAGGTTTGTAACGCTGGTTACCATATCCAAACTCCTGCCAGAACGATCAGCACCACGGAAACGGCGATGATCAGTTTCGAGCCCAGGCGGCCGCCTTCCAGCGTCTCACCGATGCCCATGTCCATGATCAAGTGGCGCACACCGGCAACCAGGTGATACAGAAGAGCGGACAGGAGGCCCCATGCTACGAACTTGGCCAGCGGGCTGGTCAAGCATGCCTTCACCTCGACATAACCTTCCTCGGAACCCAGGGATTTGCCCAATGCATAAAGCATGATGCCAAGGCCCAGGAAGAGGATGATGCCGGAAACACGGTGAAGAAACGACGTAACGCCGGTGATGGGGAGTTTGATGGTCCTTAGGTCTAGGTTTACAGGTCGTTGGCTTTTCACGGCTTTTTTTTCACACTGAAGAGCCCCTAACAATCAGGGCAAAGTTGTTGGGGAGTGCACTGGTCAGGTAACCACCACCCAGGGATGCGACCCCCAATGAAAGCAAGCCCAAAAGCCCTTGGCGGTCGGTCGCCGAGTATAGACAGTTAGGCTACTAATGACAACGCAATCGCCTACCCCCAATAGCTGATTGCACAAGTCGTATAAAAGGCGTAAATGGCAGGCAATTTCGAGGAAAAAGTACGGTTAAAGCCTTCTGGAGCAAGACTTTAGGCAAATTGACATTCGAATTTATCTCACTATAGTGGTGCGGGCCCTGCGTGGGGGGTCTGTCTGATGATTTCAAGCATAAATAGGAGGCCACATGGCTGACAAAAAAGCGCAGTTGATCATCGAGGGCGCAGCCCCCGTCGAGCTGCCCATTTTAACCGGCACCGTTGGTCCCGATGTTATCGATGTTCGGGGCCTGACGGCCACGGGCCGCTTCACTTTCGACCCCGGTTTCATGTCGACCGCTTCCTGCGAATCGAAGATCACCTATATCGACGGCGACAACGGCATCCTGCTGCACCGCGGCTACCCGATCGAACAGCTGGCTGAAAAGTCGGACTACCTGGAAACCTGCTACCTGCTGCTGAATGGCGAACTGCCGACTGCAGAGCAAAAGGCCCAGTTCGTCGGCACCGTGAAGAACCACACCATGGTTCACGAGCAGCTGAAAACCTTCTTCAACGGCTTCCGCCGTGACGCCCACCCGATGGCCGTCATGTGTGGTGTAGTCGGCGCCCTCTCGGCCTTCTACCACGACTCCCTCGACATCAATAACCCGCAGCATCGCGAAATCTCCGCGATCCGCCTGGTTGCCAAGATGCCGACCCTGGCCGCGATGGTTTACAAGTACTCCATGGGCCAACCCATGATGTACCCGCGCAACGACCTGTCGTACGCGGAAAACTTCCTGCACATGATGTTCAACACCCCGTGCGAGATCAAACCGATCAGCCCGGTACTCGCCAAGGCCATGGACCGGATTTTCATCCTCCACGCCGACCACGAGCAGAACGCTTCGACCTCCACCGTGCGTCTGGCGGGCTCTTCGGGTGCCAACCCGTTCGCCTGTATCGCCGCCGGCATCGCCGCACTGTGGGGCCCTGCCCACGGCGGTGCGAACGAAGCCGTGCTGACCATGCTCGATGAAATCGGCGATGTTTCGAACATCGACAAGTTCATCGCCAAGGCCAAGGACAAGAACGATCCGTTCAAGCTGATGGGCTTCGGTCACCGCGTCTACAAGAACCGCGACCCTCGCGCGACTGTCATGAAGCAGACCTGCGACGAAGTGTTGAAGGAACTGGGTATCCAGAACGATCCGCAACTCGAACTGGCCATGCGCCTGGAAGAGATCGCCCTGACCGATCCGTACTTCATCGAGCGCTCGCTGTACCCGAACGTCGACTTCTACTCGGGGATCATCCTCAAGGCGATCGGCATTCCTACCAGCATGTTCACTGTGATTTTCGCCCTGGCACGTACTGTCGGCTGGATTTCGCACTGGAAGGAAATGCTCTCCAGCCCGTACAAGATTGGCCGTCCGCGTCAGCTGTACACGGGTTATGAGTCGCGGGATATCACCAAGCTGGAAGACCGCAAATAAGAGCTGTTTTGCGATAGCGTCTTAAGTTGTATCGGAAACGGCCTCCATGAGAATGGGGGCCGTTTTTGTTTTTGTGGTTTTTTGCGATCTTTTGGATTGGGTGTATATCCGTTGCTGCGGTAACGGCTTCTTAGGGTTCCGCCCTTACGGCGGGTCACTTTTGACAAACGCCTCAAAAGTAACCAAAAAGTCTTGGCCCCGGCGTACGGCACTTCGCTTAGGCTCAGTGTTCCCTCGCTACGGTGTCCACCAGGGGGCATCGCCTACGGTTTGCTTCGCTGCACCTCCTCTCGATGTATGCGGCTTCGCCGCACGGCGCTACGCGCCTACCCCCTGATGGACACCTCCGCTCGGCCTGCCGAAGGGGCTAAAGATCAAAAGCCAGAGCCAGAGCCAGAGCAAAGGCCAGATCAAGCCCCCCTCACCCTAGCCCTCTCCCGGAGGGAAAGGGAACTGACCGAGGTGTTTGCGGGAGCTACGCCGACGTGCAATACCGAGTCGAACTCAGGCTTTGAAAAGCCCAAAAATCGGCCCCCTCTCCTAGGGGAGAGGGCTGGGATGAGGGGTAAACCCACCACAAAACCAAAGCCGAACACGCCCCGCTCCTCCCCACTCAAAACGATGAGCGTTAGCTCGAGTACCG
>NZ_AKJQ01000068.1:0-25924 GCF_000282255.1 Pseudomonas sp. GM25
AGCTGAAGAAACGCCAGTTTGTGCAGCAGACCTTCGAGGTTGATCGAGGCCTTTTCGCTGACCAGTTCCAGCTCGAATTCAAAGGGAGTGTTGAGGGCTTCCCGACCGGTGAACGACAGCACCTGAAAGTCGCTGTCCGCGCCATCGATAGTCAGATTGAAATGAGGCTGGTTGGCCGGTGAGAACATTCCCTTGTCCCTTGCGCAGTGCTGCGATACGCGCCAGATCGCTAAGGATCTGGCGGCAAAAATTCTTTGAGTAGTGAAGGTGCCTCGACCGGTGATATCACCCAAAAGGCGGCCAATGGCCATCAATTAGTATGCCAACTTTTTCAAACCCTTATAAACCGGGGGCTTGGTAAGTTTTCTTCACAGATACGGCGAAAATTCCCACTGCATTTGTCGAAAAGTGCGCAAGAAGTTGCGCAGTACTGTGCAACTTCTTGCGCACTTGGCTGGAGGCCTTGATTGGCAAGGCTTGCAGGAGGTTTTAACCGGGTCTTGTTACGGACAACTGCGCAACTTCTTGCGCACTTCCGAAATTCCAGTTCAAGACATCGGAACAACAGAGCCTCGCCATATACGCTTTAACTGGTGGATACGCCTCATTGGGAACCCATGGGCTATCCTGCTGCCCACTTAAAGATATCGACCGTTTCAGAAAGGAGGTTTGAATGCGTACCCTCGAATTGGCTGGCGTGCAGGTTCCGGTGATTGGTCAGGGCACCTGGCGCATGGGCGAAGACCGCTCGGCGCACAAGCGTGAAGTGGCCGCCCTGCGCAGCGGCATCGAGCTGGGCATGACCCTGATCGACACCGCCGAAATGTACGCCGAGGGCGGTGCCGAAAGCGTGGTCGGCGAAGCCATCGCCGGCCTTCGCGATCAAGTGTTCCTGGTGAGCAAGGTCTACCCGCACAACGCCAGCCGCAAAGGCATTCCCCAGGCTTGCGAGCGCAGTCTGCGCCGGCTCGACACCGATTACATCGATCTCTATCTGCTGCATTGGCGCGGCCAGTATCCGCTGGAAGAAACCGTCGAGGCTTTCGAGCGTCTGCGCGAGGACGGCAAGATCGGCCGCTGGGGCGTGTCGAACTTCGATGTCGAGGATCTTGAGGAACTGTCGAGTTCAGCCTGCGCGACCAATCAGGTGCTGTACAACCTGGAAGAGCGCGGCATCGAATTCGACCTGCTGCCGTGGTGCCAGCAACAGCGCATGCCGCTGATGGCGTACTGCCCGATCGGCCAAGGCGGCGCCATGCTTGCCGAGCCGGTGCTGAAACAGATTGCCGCTCGTCACGGCGTGACCCCGGCACAGGTTTCGCTGGCGTGGATTCTGCGTCAGGATGGGGTGATTGCGATTCCCAAGGCCGTGCGCCCGGAACACGTGCAGCTCAATGCACAAGCGGCGCAGCTACAGCTTGATGCCGGGGATCTGGCGGCGCTGGACCAGGCGTTTCACGCGCCACAACGCAAGCAGCGACTGGCCATGGTCTGAGCCACCGCCGACTGACAGAGGGCTTCGCCATGAGAAGCACTGATCAGGACGATCCATACAACCTGCAACGCTTCGTGCTCGCCCAGGACCCGGTGTTCGAACGGGTCCAGCGCGAGCTCGGCGAGGGCCACAAGCGCAGCCACTGGATGTGGTTTGTGTTCCCACAGTTCGCCGGGCTCGGTGGCAGCGAGATGTCGCGGCGGTTCGCGATCAACTCGGCGCCGGAAACCCGTGCGTACCTCGACCACCCGTTGCTCGGCGCCCGACTGCGGACCTGCACGCAGCTGGTGCTGAACGTACAGCAACGTTCGATTGCCGAGATTTTCGGCCACCCGGACGACCTGAAATTCCACTCATCGATGACCCTGTTCGCCCAGTTCGCCGACGAAGGCAGCCCCTGGCATCAGGCGCTGGAGCGTTACTTCCACGGGATTCAGGACGAATGGACCCTGCAACTGCTGGACTCAAAACAGGCCCAACTGCCCCCCGATCAGGGTTGAGAAATCGTCGTCGACAAACGGCAGGATCGCATCCGCCACCGGTTGCAGCTGGCGGGTGATGTAGTGGTCGTAGTCGATGGCCGCGCGGCGCACTTCCAGCGGTTCGGGCCCGGCCAGGGTGATGACGTAGCTGATCCAGCCGCCGTTCTGGTACTGGCGCGGGCGACCGTGCTGCGCGTTGTAATCGTCCGCCAGTCGTGCGGCGCGCACATGCGGCGGCACGTTGCGTTCATAGTCATCGAGAGTGCGGCGCAGACGCTTGCGATAGACCAATCGCTCGTCGAACTCGCCGGCCAACGTCTTGCGCACATACTCGCGTACGTAATCCTGATACGGCTTGCGCTGGAAGATCCGCTCGTACAGTTCCTGCTGGAATTGCCGGGCCAGCAGCGACCAGTCGGTGCGCACGGTTTCCAGGCCTTTGTAGACCATTTCTTCGCTGCCGTCGGTACGAGTCACCAGACCGGCGTAGCGCTTTTTGCTGCCCTCTTCCGCGCCGCGAATGGTCGGCATCAGGAAGCGTTTGTAGTGGGTTTCGAACTGCAATTCGAGGGCACTTTCCAGCCCGTATTGCTCACGCACATGCTCGCGCCACCAGTCGTTGACGTGCGCAACCAGCGCCCGGCCGATGGTCGCCGCTTCTTCCTGACCGTGGGGGCGACGCAGCCAGACAAACGTCGAATCGGTATCGCCATAAATCACCGCGTGACCCTGGGCCTCGATCAACTGCCGGGTGCGCAGCATGATTTCGTGGCCGCGCAGGGTGATCGATGAAGCCAGCCGCGTATCGAAAAACCGGCAACCGCTGGAACCGAGCACGCCGTAGAAGGCGTTCATGATGATCTTCAGCGCCTGGGACAACGGCGCGTTGTGTTCGCGCTTGGCGGTCTCGCGGCCCTCGGCGACCCGGGCGACGATGGACGGCAGGCAATGCCGGGTACGAGAGAAACGAGCACCGCGAAAACCTGGCACCGAATCGCTGTCATCCGGATGCTGCAAGCCTTCGATCAGCCCCACCGGGTCGATCAGAAAGGTGCGGATGATCGACGGATAAAGACTCTTGTAGTCGAGCACCAGCACTGATTCGTAGAGCCCCGGTTGCGAGTCCATGACAAACCCGCCGGGGCTGGCCTGCGGTGGATTGGTGCCGAGGTTCGGCGCTACAAAACCCTGACGGTGCATCAACGGCATGTACAAATGGGTGAATGCCGCCACCGAGCCGCCGCTGCGATCCGCCGGCAGGCCGGTGACGCTGGCGCGCTCCAGCAAAAACTTCAGCAGCTCGGTCTTGGCGAAGATCCGCGTGACCAGTTCGCAGTCCTTGAGGTTGTACTTGGCCAGCGCCGGTTTGTCCTCGGCGAACATGCGGTTGATCTCGTCCATGCGCTGGTACGGGTTGTCGATGGACTTGCCCTCGCCGAGCAGGGTCTGGGCGACGTTTTCCAGGCTGAACGACGGGAAGCTCCAGGTCGCCGAACGCAGGGATTCGATACCGTCGATGATCAGCCTTCCTGCCGCTGCCGCGAAGTAATGAGTGCGGCTGCCGTGTTCCCGCCACTGCATTTCCTCGCCGCCACGCCCGAGTTTGAGCGGCACACCGAGGCGCCGGGCGTGTTCGTGGAGGATGCGCAGGTCGAACTGCACGAGGTTCCAGCCGATGATCGCGTCGGGGTCGTGGCGGGCGAACCAGTCGTTGAGCTTCTTGAGGATCAGGGTCCGCGATTCGCAGTACTCGAGGTCGAAGTCGACAATGCTGTGATCGCCGTTCGGCGCGCCAAGCATGTACACCTGACGTTCGCCACAGCCTTCCAGCGCGATGGAATACAACTCGCCCTGCTCGGTGGTTTCGATGTCCAGCGAGACCAGCCGCAGTTGCGGACGATAGTCGGGCGCGGGCTTGAGGTGCGCGTCGAGCAGCACACCCTCGGCATCGGGCGTGCCGCTGAACCACACCGGCGCGGTGATGAAACGCTCCATCAGGTAACGCTCGGGCGGTCGCACATCGGCTTCGAAGACGTCGACACTGTGACGGTTGAGCGCGGTTTCCAGGCGCATCAACTGACCGTGCTGCTGGCAATACAGACCGAGCACCGGGCGATGCTCGAAATCCTGCAAGGCCAGGGGGCGCAGTTCGACGTTCTTTTCGTCCGCCAGCACCCGCTCGGCCTGCTCGCGCTGGACAGCCGGGATGAACGCCACCGTCGGCTGATGCGGCAGGCGCACACGGCGCGGCCCGGCGTCGGTCGCCAGCCAGAACTCGACTTCGGTGCCGGCCGGGGTGTCGCGCCAATGCCGGGTCAGGACGAAGCCCTGCTGTAAATCCACCACTGCAGCCTCAACAATTGAACCAGAGTGGCGAGTTTACGCGTCTCGGGGCGATATTGCTGACGAGCGCCAAAGCCTGGGCACTGTCAAAGTTGACAGGTTACCCGTCACATCAATGTTGATAGCATTCGCATAGGAACTGCCTCGAACACTCATTGGTGCGATGCATCGCAGGATTGGGCAAATTGAATGCCTCCGTACATCACCGTACGCCTTCACTCATCGTTATGGACGGGCGAGGCCTGACGGTTCGCGAGGTGTCCTGTTTGCGCACGACGGCGGGGGCACCGACAGAGTCACTGATTACCCGAAATCACTACGACTCCGCTGGCCGCCTGGTGGAGTGCTGGGATCCCCGCCTCTTTGGCAGCGCACCCAAACCCAATCTGGTGACCGTGCATGGGTTGAAAGGGCAAGTGCTCAAGACCGAGAGTGTCGACTCCGGTGATCGTGTGATCCTGTCCGGCTTGGCCGATCAAGTGCTCACCCGCTGGGATGGACGCGGCAACGTATGGAACAACGTCTACGACAGCCGCTTGCGCCTGCTTGCCGTCGGAGTGAATGACCAACCCGATATCGAAACACTGACCTACGGCCAGGCGGACGCTGATCCCGGGCAAAACATCCGCGGACAGCTCATTCACAAAGTCGACCCTTCAGGATCAACGGACTTCGGACCATTCAGTCTGTCGGGGTTGCCGTTTGCAGAAACCCAAACGCTCGATGGCGGTACCTACACCGCCCGATGGCACTACGGCGCCGACGGCAAGCCACTCAGCCAGACCGATGCCGGTGGTCACTTGCAAAAATCTCGATACGACGTCGCCGGACAACTGATACAGGTGACGTTGCAACTTGCTGGCAGCCACTCCGTCCAGGACATTCTCAAAGGCTGTCGTTACAACGCAGAAGGACTGCCCGAGGAACAGACATTGGGCAATGGGGTGGTTCGAACCTGGGATTATGACGATGCCAATGGCTGGCTGACCAGCATCAAGGCTGGCGTGCCCGGCCAGCCCCTGCGCCAGTATCTGGAGTATGGCTATGACAATACCGGTAACGTGGTCAGCATTCAGGATCACACCTTTCAACCGAAGTTTTTTGCTAACCAGCGTATCAGCGGGATCCGTCACTTTACCTATGACTCGTTGTACCGACTGATCAGCGCTACCGGTCATGACGCCTTGCCTGCGACCGGCACCCCGGGCCGCCCGGTGCCGAGCGATCCCGCCCATCATCTCAATTACCGCCAGACCTACAGTTACGACACAGGCGGCAATATGACCCAGATGGTACATACCCGCGCGGTGGGTGGGTATACCCGACAGATGTTCATTCAGCCTTCAAGCAATCGGGGCGTGCAATGGCAGGCAGGAGATCCCGACCCGGACTTTCCCGCGCTGTTTGATCGTCATGGCAATCTTCAGCAGTTGCATCCGGGTCAACCCCTTGAATGGAACCTCCACGACCAACTGAGCAGCGTCACGCTGATTGAGCGCAGTAGCGAACCGGATGACAAGGAAACTTATCGCTACAGCGGTGGCAGGAGGGTTTCCAAACGGCATGAGACTCACACCCCGTCCACCTCTCACTTTCAACAGGTTTACTACCTGCACGGCCTGGAAATCCGCACGCGGGAAACCGGCGAGGTCTTGCATGTCATTACCTTGCCGAACGCGATTGGCAATGTGCGCTGCCTGCGCTGGATCGCCGGACGCCCCGCTGAAGTCGATAACGATCAAGTGCGTTACTGCCTCGACGACATCCAGCACTCCGGCATGCTCGAGCTCGATCAGCGGGCCCGCCTGATCAGCCAGGAAGACTACTACCCTTTCGGCGGAACGGCCGCGTTGACGGCAGGCTCGGCACGGGAAGTGAGTTACAAGACCCTGCGCTACTCGGGCGAGGAGATGGACGAAACCGGGCTCTATGCCTATGGAAGGCGCTACTACGCCTGGTGGTGCCTGCGCTGGATCAGTGCTGACCCGGCCGGGGCGGTGGATGGATGGAATCTGTATGCGATGGTCAGGAACAATCCCGTCAGCGCTGTGGACGTGCTTGGGTTGACTGGCGAAAGGCTCAACCAGCGAGTCAGTGGCCGAACGACCGCCATGATAACGGCGGGCAAAAACCCAGCGACAGGCACCCCTGCACAGATCAAGAAAAAACTGGCAGCGAACCCGGATTCTAGATACTCGAAAAAGTATCGAGACACCGTTGCCGTGGCACACGCCGGCGCACGGATCCCGGGAGCAAGCGCGGGAGAGGACATTATCCTCACTGATTTCATCAATATTCCATTGGAGAAGGAAACCCTGACGAGTGCCAAACACGGAATCCATCTATCCAGACCGGTCGATTACAACCTTGGAAATGACAATCTCGCCTCCCTGGGCGTCTATGAGGTCACGGACCTCGGACGTTTGAAAGACTACATGAAGGAGCAATACATCAAGCGTCTGGCCGACAGAGATGTCGCGGTAAAAGTGTACAGAGATGCATCACCCGAGCCGCTCAGCCTCTCCGGGATGCAATACGAAGCGCCTCCCATCCACGATGCGATACTGGATCGCATGGAGCGGCATGTTAAAGCCAGTAATATGCATCTGCCGGTCAGTCGGGGCCTGCCAGCGGCTCATGCAGAAGTACAGGCCGCCAGTGTCGCCCTCTACTTCCAGCAAAACCTGACCGGATCTACCGATCCAGAGTCGATCTCGTTGGTGACGCAACGACTGCAAAACGTCGAACACGCTCAGGCTTTTGAAGCCTGCTTCAGTTGCGCCGGGCATTTGGTGGCCACTTACGACAATGCAGTCAAACCCTTCAACGTTTTGACAGGCTCCACCGGCCTGACACACGAGATCTGGAAAAACCAGCTGGATGCACTGCAATAAGCGGCGTGCAGGTAGACGAAAGCCGGTCAGGGTGAGCCTGACCGGCGATTATCTCGCGACGGCCTATGCCGCCTTGTTCAACGCATCCAGCGTCAGCGTTTTCAATAACCCCTTACGCTCCTCGGCCAATGCCAGCAACTCTCGCTCGTACACTGGCTGCGTCAGCGCCCCCGTCACATGTCGCGCGAACAACGCCTCCTGCCTTGTATTGAATTCCAGAGCATTCTGCCCAAACGCCTGCGGATGCCGTCTTTTCAGATATTTGCGCCAGAAGCGTTGCTCGATGATCTGGTTGACCAGCCCTTCACCAGCCTCAAGTCCCAGGACGGAGTCATAGGCCTGTTCAATCTGGGCATCCGTGACCTCGCCTATCTCCCGAAACAACATGCCCCGCGATTGCCACGGCAGTTCCAGCCGTTGCGCCAGGCCGGTCTGGAACGCCAGATAAATTTCCACCTCATCGATCGTGCCAGTCATGTCCACGTCTTCATCCACTGCGATAAATGTTTCACCAGCCTGCAGACGGGACCTGACAGTGGCCCGTGCAATCTCATTGACCTGATCCAGTCGGGATTTGCCTTTGGCCAGCGTTATCAGTGCAGCTTCAATCTGCTCGGGAGTGCCCGCCATATGAGCTTCGCGGATCAATACCTTGATGCCCATTTCATTGAATATCTGCGCACCGGCATCCGCGCACGATTCTGGATGGCTGGCCATGCCAAACAGCTCCTCGCGCAACGGCGCGTCTTGCGTAGCCGCATCAATCATTCGCCAAACCCGCTGCGTAAGCTCCGCACGGTTCGCAGCTTCGATGTAATCAGCCGATTCGACCAGTTGCTCCAGAACTTCGAAAAAACCCTGGGAGTCAGCTTGCGCCTCAAGCTGATTCCACCTGGTTTGCCTGTCCTGCAGTTCCGAGCCGTTCACGCCCTCCAGCCAGTGCACACTGGTATTCTCACCCTTGGGCGGGTAGTTGCGCACAGGGTCATAACCGACTGAACGCATGCAGGCCTGAAACTGCTCACGAACCGGGTCAGGCAATCGATCACGGCTCAAACGTGTACGGGCAACCAGTCTGGCCTGTTCGGAGCCAGGTACCACTTGAGGTATTCGAGCAATCGGATTGTCCAGCAGATCCAGTTCGAAGCCCCGCGGCCTTGCCAGGGCAAACAATCCTTGGGGCCAATCCACCAGACCGCTGCCATGCAGATCCAGCGTCACAAGCTCAGACAGGCGACTGATGTCCGGTGGCCGCGACAACGCCGGGTTATTCCCAAGACTCAACGTTTGCAGATGAGTCAGAGCCGCCAGTTCCGCGACACTTTCAGCGCTCAGGCTCAATTGGTTGGCGGACATATCCAACGACTCCAGCCCCCTCAAGCTCCCCTTCAGACTCGGCAGTGCAACAAGGTTGTTGTCGCTTAAGTCCAGTGATTTCAGATCTGGGAAATAATCCAGAAATCCATCGATATCGGTACGCAACTCCGCACTGCGAAACCGCAAGGCGCTGACATGCGGGAACTCGACGTCCAGCGTCGGCAGATATTCCAGGAAGTCACTGGTCCAGTGAAAGTCCAGATCCAGGGTGTAACCGTTCGCCGAAGGTGTATGCGCGGCTTGCCAGCAACGCTTGATCGCCTCGGCAAAGCGTCCCTTGTGGTAACGCTGATCCATGGGCAACAAATCACCCTTCTCGATCGCCACCCACCCGTCCAGGGTATCGCTCATTGCCTGATAGTTTTGCTCTAGCTCGCCAATCCGTTGCAGTGCCTGAGCCGGTGTGCCTGACTTGCGGACAAAATCAACGAAGGTCTGTTCGGTCGACTGTGGATAGAGCGCCTTGAAGCGCGCCTCCAGACCTGGCATGTCTCCCGTGCCGAGTGGTGTCTCATCGACGCGTTCGTGATCTTGCGCAACGGTCGTTTCCGGCTCCGAGGTACGCAAACGCGATCGACCATCGCTCGACTCCACGACTTCCATTCGCTCGATCAATGGCGATGACTTGAGCGGTTTCAAGGCAGTCAGCACCTCACCTGCCGCTACCAGAGCGCCCAACTGAATAAGGTCTTCGACCACGCCGAGGACGTGCTCTGCCGCTTCAATGCGCTGCCCTTCAGACCACTCCACAATGCCTTCGAAGGTTTCATCCAGCAGCTGATAAGCGGTGTAGGCCAGCATCAGCTCGCCCAAAAGAGGCGCAAAGGGTGCGGCAACGAAGAGGCCAACCTCAAGCACAGTTAGAGCGACCTTCTGAAAACTGTCCCAACGCGCCCAGCGCGACTTCGCGTCTTCATCGCCAGTCGGAACGGCCCGAGTCCTGGCGTCGGCGAACAACTGATTCAAGTGACGTGTAAAGACGTGGTCCCAGACTTCACCGGCAATTCTTGCACCGGCCAGTCTCAAATCCGGATTGGCCACCGGCTCGGGGCGCCACGTCGGCTGTTGCGTACCAGGATCGGACGCATGCCATTTCAGTTCTACAAGCCGCTCATTGAGCTGAAAGAAGAAATTCCCACGGTGCCGATGGGGAACGAAACGACTGAAAAACTGCTGGTAATCCGGATCCCGCAACTGGTCGGTCAGCACCGCCGCGAAACGGGCAGCCGAGGGATATTGCCTGACCGGATGCCGGGGATCATGAGGGACGTAGGCAATGACAGGCTCGACCGAGCGGCTGCCCTCAAGGTCTGCCGCGATCAGAAGGATTGAACTCAGATCGATCCCCATCATCGTGACCGTATGGCAATGCAGGTTTTTTACGCCGAGCGTTAATAATCGGTCTCCTTGTGTCAGCCGCAAAAGCAGCGCATGGGTCTGCGAATCAATGTCTCCTTTCAGGAGCGCGAGTTCGCTGGCTACCACCAGAGCGTCTTTTTCACAGGTCTGAAACGCCAGTTGCAGCCGTGCCTTGACCACCGGTTGGGTGAAGTCGAAAAAACCGTTCAGACAGGTCTGGTATTGGCGACCGATATCCAGTTCACGACAGAGTGAGGCAAAGTCCTCGACTGACAGCCGAGACTTGACAGGGACGATCTCGAACTGTCCCGTCGCCGAAGGTCGGGTGATGAATTGGCTGGCTGCGTCGAAATAACCGCCTCGTGTTTCCTTGGCTTCGAAGTTATTCAGCGCCGCTTCGAGCAAGGACACTGTCCGCATTTCAAACCCACCGGCCAACCCCGTTGAACGATAGGTTCTGAGATAAGTCGTTCTGATATCGACTGTGATGCCGAATCGGGTCTTGAGCGCTTCGATCAATAACGGCTCGGCGAACGCTTCGATTTCCTTGAGACGGCCAAAGATCCTGTCGGACTGGTTGCGTGATTGCCAACTGGCCTCAAGTGCCTTTTTGAGGGCCATGCGTTGCGCTGCCGACGCCTGGTGATACCAGGGCAGATCACGCCCGGCTGCTGTCCGCATGGCGAGACGATGAGCGTCTCCGGACTTCAACAACCAGGAAGGAATTGAACCTGCGATGGATCGGGCTGCTGCGTTGTCGGGCGATTGTTGGCTTCTGATCCGTACGTTTTGCATGTTAAAGCTGTCATCCATGACATTAAGGGCCCTGGAGTCTACAAAAAACGCAGCGCTGTTCGTTTCGGGCTCTGTTTCGAAACATGTGGCGGCTTGTGGTCGCACCTGCAATCGGCAAAGGGTTTGAGTCATTTACCGGGAAATGACGTTTTTTGCGTGTTATCTGCCGTTTTGCGGCCTTGCTCTGTGCGCCTGCGTCTACGATGCTTGGAGAACAACGACAACACCTGAGTAACCGCCATGAAAACCGTCGCCCAGCTGCTCAAGCTCAAAGATCAGAAAAATCAGGAAGTGCACCAGATCAAACCCGATCACATGGTGCTCGAAGCGCTGATGAAAATGGCCGAGAAAAACGTCGGCGCCTTGCTCGTGGTGGAAGACGACAAAGTGGTGGGCATCATCAGCGAGCGCGATTACGCGCGCAAACTGGTGCTGCATGGGCGCTCTTCGGTAGGCACGCCGGTGCGCGACATCATGGTGGCGAACGTGATCACGGTGGACACCCACCAGACCGTCGACACCTGCCTTGGCATCATGTCCGACAAACGCCTGCGTCACTTGCCCGTGGTGGAGGACGGCAAGCTGATCGGCCTGTTGTCGATCGGCGACCTGGTCAAGGAAGCGATTGCCGAACAGGCCGAGCTGATCAAACAGCTGGAGCAGTACATTCGCGGGGAGTGATCAGCCGGGCCAATGCCGCGCAAAGACCGGCGCCAGCACCGGGTGCCGGTCGATGCGCTGCAGCCACGCATGGAAACCGGGTCGGGCCTGGCGCAGGTGTTCGCGGGCACCGGCCCAGCGAGTGACCACCGCCGCCAGCACGTCCAGCGCCCCCGGCGTTTCATCGTCCAGGTACAGCTCGGCGGAGAACTGGTCGGCAAACACCTCCCAGGTCCAGTGCAGTCGTTCCCGCGCACCCGCCATCAGATTCTGCCGCGAGGCCTCGTCCGGCATCACCAGCCAGCGCTCGGGGTAATCGATGACGCCGATGGCCGCATAGCAATTGCTGACGATGTACACCAGTCCGCGAATCGCCTGATCCCGGTCAGCGCCCTTGGCGGGCAACAGGCCGGATTGCGCAAAGCTCAGCCCCAGATGAATCAGGATCGCCGCACTTTCGGTGATTGCACTGCCGTCCGGTAGTTGCAGGGTCGGGATCTGTTTGAGCGGATTGAGCCGCGCCAGCTCCTGCGCCGCTTCCGCGCTGGCCTCGATATCGATGAAGCGGTAAGCCACCTGGCACAGCTCGAGCGCCGCCTCGATGGCCGCCGCCCCTGAATTGCGATGTCCGTAGAGCTGATACATATCCCCTCCTCCACTGCGAAAGGCATCCTGCCTGGCCCTATTTATAGCTGTTGTATCGAATTTGGCACGGATTGCGCATTCATCGGCAGCTTGCGAATCCCTGATCTCGCAAAACAGCGCTGGCGGTGCCCATCCCGCACCAAGAGCAATCAGCGAACGCTATCCGCGTTCTTGTAAGGTGCGATACCGAACCAAAAGTTCGCGTATCCGAGCTGGCAACAAGGAGTTCACCGCGTGAATCTTCATCTGCTGCGCCACACTCTTCTCTCCGTGCCCCTGTACCTGCGCCGTGTTCGTCCTGCGAACTGTCCGTGCATTCCCTTTATTACCTGAACGCCTGCACTATTTATTTTTTAAATAGTACGCAAGAAGTCATTGCGTGCGCGCTGCATTAATGAATGCAACAACATTCTGTTCGACAATAACTTCCAGACAGCACACCGCTACAACTTTTGCTGTTCGGCGTTAATACCCAGAGCGCACCAAAACTGCACTTGCAGTCATTACACCGAGCAAGCGCAACAACCGACTTTACTTAGACAAGAACAAGGAACATCGCCTGTGACCCGCTAAAACACTGACCCGCACCAAATCAGTCCGCCACGCACCATCACGCGTCCTGGCCGACACGAGAACAGCCGCTCTATCTCGCTGAACAGCGTGATACCGCGCCAGGCCTGTCTCGCCCTTGAAAAAGCCTTGCAAACAGGGCCGTCGGGAGGTTATGCGCCCATGAAAACCGGCGTACCTGATGAAACTTATATAAATGCGACATACGTATCATCCGTGAAATAACCGCTACACATTTGTTTACTGTTTGGCACAGCGGTTGCTATTGCATCCACCATGAGGGCAAGAACGATGTTCGCCACTCAATTGCACACTCACTTATAAAAGAACAGCCACGGACCGGATCAATGAACCATCGAAGTCGGCATTACTGAAGCAACAAGCTGCACAAGCCCTGTTCAATAGATAGTTCAACTATCGGCTTCTGCACACCTGTATGAAAGTTGCGACCACTCACTCGAACAACGCTGTGTTGTTCGAACGGCACCTTATTGCCCTTCATCCACCCGAGGGAGCTTTAATGAACGATGCGGTAAAGCACAGAACGCCGCCGGGGCCAGTACCGAACGCAGCGCTTGCGTCGGTGGCGGGTCGGCCCGCCTACAAGGCCAACACTTCTCAGCCCGGCGGCCTGAATAAACAGCAGATGCTGTTGCTGGTGGCAGTGTCGGCGTTGATACACGGCGGCGCCTGGTGGTTTTTCCAGCAGGCGCGGGCCGAGCCGCTGCCCACGCCGCCGGAAATTCCGGAAATGACCGTCGAGCTGACCAGCCCGACACCGCCGGCCCCGCCGACACCGGAGCCGCCGCCTCCACCGCCGCCCCCTCCCGAACCGGAACAGCCGGTGGAAGACGAGGACGCGGTCAAACCGCCGCCCAAACCGGTGGAGAAACCCAAGCCGATCGAAAAACCGAAACCGGTCGAGAAACCCAAACCGGTGAAAAAGGCCGAGCCGCCGAAAGCGCCGCCCGCCCCTGCGCAACCGGCGGCGCCTGCTGCTCCGGCCACCCCGAGTACGCCACCGGCACCTGCGGCGGCACCGGGCCCGGTGAAAGAGTCGGCGGCGATTTCCGGCCTCGCCAGCCTCGGCAACCCGCCGCCGGAATACCCGTCGCTGGCCCTGCGGCGCAACTGGGAAGGCAGCGTGGTGCTGCGGATTCAGGTGCTGGCCAACGGTCGCGCAGGCTCGGTGACGGTGACCAAATCCAGCGGCAAGCCGCAACTGGATGACGCGGCGGTTGCAGCGGTGAAGGCCTGGAAGTTCATCCCGGCCAAACGCGGCGACACACCGATCGACGGCTTCGCCACCCAGACCATCGATTTCAAATTGCCGCAATGACGGCGCGACAACCGAACTCACAACCGATTAACGCAAGCGAGGTGTAGCCATGAACGATTCTTTGTCTTCGATGATTGTCCCCGGCGTGCTCTGGGGGCTGGTGCTGTTTTCCGTGGTCAGTTGGGCGATCCTGCTGGTCAAGTCGGCGCAATACCTGCGCCAGAAAACCCAGAACCGGCAGTTCAGCAAAGCCTTCTGGGGTGCGCCGGATCTGCTCACCGCCGCCGAACACGCCAGCCAGTACCCGGGGTCACTGGCGCGGATCGCCAGCAGCGGTTTTGAAGCCCTGCTGGTGGAAGAATCCCCCCGCACCACCCAGCAACTGGCGCACACGATCAACCGTTCCGACCGACTGGAGCGCAACTTGCGCCAGCAGATCCAGAAGGAACGCCGCTCGCTGGAAAACGGCCAGGCGATCCTCGCCAGCATCGGCAGCACCGCGCCGTTCATTGGCCTGTTCGGCACCGTGTGGGGAATCATGGAAGCCCTGCAAAGCATCGGCGCCAGCGGTTCGGCCAGCCTGGAAACCGTGGCCGGGCCCATCGGCCACGCGCTGATCGCCACCGGCGTGGGGATTGCCGTCGCGGTGCCGGCGGTGCTGATTTACAACTTCTTCCTGCGGCGCCTGAAGCTGGCCTCGGCGGACATGGATGACTTCGCCCACGACTTCGACGCCCTCGCCTCGCGCAGTGCGTTTTCCATCAGCCGCCAGGCCATCGCCAAATCCACGGCCGCCGTGCGGGAGGCCAGCTGATGTCCTTTTCCACTCAAGACAGCGATGAAGTGCTCAGTGAAATGAACGTCACGCCGCTGGTGGACGTGATGCTCGTGCTGCTGGTGGTGTTCATCGTCACCGCGCCGCTGATGACCAACGCGATCAAGGTCAACCTGCCGAAAACCGACGCCGTCGCCCCCGCCGAAAAGAAGGATCCGGTGGTGGTCAGCGTCGATCAGGACGGCAAGTTCTTCCTGGCTAAGACCGAGCTGGCGCCGGAATCACTGGAGGCCAGCCTCAAGGAGGTCAAGGCCAAGGACGCCGAGGTGCGCGTGCAGCTGCAGGCCGACTCCGCCGTGAATTACGGCCAGGTCGCCAAAGCCATGGCGTCCATCGAGCGCTCGGGCATCACCAAAATATCGGTGATGACCACCCGCTGACGGCGGTGCCGGGCGCGCAGTGAGGGACGCGCCCGACACCGTTCGTTGAATCCCGTCGCAATCGGCCGACCGAAAAAACGCAGCGCGTCTTCGGAGGGGATCGGCTTGCTTGAAGAAAGTGGTTTTCGCGGCGCGGCACCACCGTGCTCCGTGCAAAGAGGGCTCACAAGGCCATTTCGATAAACGTCTAACAAAGTCGGAAACAACCATGCTGATGAACACTCCACGCTTCACGCTCAAACCCTTGGTGGCGACGATTTCCCGCCATCGTTTCGTTCCGTTGTACCTGGTGGCCATGGGGATGGGTGCCGGGGTTCAGGCTGCCGAGGACGACAACAGCGTCCCGGCCGCTACTGCGGTGGTCGCGCCGACCACGCAACTGCAACGGGTCGAAGTGACCGGTTCGGCGATTCGTCGGGTCGATGCGGAAACGGCGGTGCCGATCACCGTGCTCAAGGCTGAAGAGCTGCGCAAACAGGGCGTGACCACCACCGCCGAACTGGTGCAGCGCATCACAGGCAGCCAGTCGATCAACAACAGCGCGGGCTCGGTTGGCGCGGCCACCGGCGGCGCATCGTTCGCCGACATGCGCGGTATCGGCGCGAACAAGACGCTGGTGCTGCTCAACGGTCGCCGACTGGCGAACAACGCCCTGTCGGGCACCAACTCGGCCGGCGGCGCGGTGGATCTGAACATGATCCCGTTTGCTGCGATCGAGCGTGTGGAAGTACTGCGCGATGGCGCCTCGGCCCTGTACGGCACCGACGCCATCGGCGGCGTGATCAACTTCATCACCAAGAAATCCATGACCGACGGCCAGCTCACCCTCGGCGGCGAAACCCCGCCCCATAGCGGCGGCGGTGCGACCAAGGACATGAGCGCCAGCTGGGGCTACGGTGACTTGGAGCAGGACCGCTTCAACGTGCTCGGCGTGTTCAACTACAACAAGCAGCAGAACCTCGACGCCAACGACCGCTCCTTCGCCCGCGACTACGTGCCCGGCCGTGGCCTGGACCAGACCTCCGGCACCGCGTTCCCCGGCAACTACAGCCAGAACGGCAACGCCACCAACCCGCTGGCCAACAGCAATTGCAACGGCCCCAACCTGGTGGCCCGCGACGGCCTCTGCCGTTTCAGCACCCGCGAATACATCGACCTGGTGCCGCAGACCGAGAAGACTTCATTCTTCGGCAAGACCACCGGCAAACTGGCCGACGATCACAACGTCAACCTCGAATACTTCTGGTCGCGCAACAACAACGCCACCGCCGTCGGCCCGGCGCCATTGACCGGCTTGAGCCTGGATTCGTCCTCGCCCTACTACCCCGGCAACGGCATCACCCCGGCGCCCACCGGTTTCGCCCTCGACCCGACGCAACCGGTGGACGTGAACTGGCGCGAAACCGCCGCCGGCCCGCGCGAATCGAAAGACCAGAACACCAGCCAGCGCTTTTTGCTGAGCTTCGACGGTCTGGTCGGCGGCTGGGACTACAACGTCGGCGCCTCGTACAACCAGAACAAGATCGTCTCCAGCGTCACAAGCGGCTACGTCAGCGATCAGGCGATGATCGACGGTCTGGCCAGCGGCCTGCTCAACCCCTTCGGTCCGCAGACCAGCGCCGGTCAGCAGTACATCGATCAAGCGATGTACCACGGCGCCTACTCCACGGCGGTCGGTCGGGTCGCCGGTTTCGACGGGCGGATCAGCCGCGAGATCGGCGACTGGTTCGGTGCAGGCCCGTCGGGCCTGGCGCTGGGTGGCGAGTACCGCAAAGAGAAATTCCACCAGGACTTCGAGCCGTTCGCCGGCGACATCCAGAGCCTGGGCATCGACCCGGCCGGCAGCGTCGAGGGCGACCGCAGCGTGAAAGCCGCCTACGCGGAAATCAACGTGCCGGTGCTCGACAGCCTGGAACTGTCCGCCGCCGTACGTCACGACAAATACAGCGACTTCGGCAGCACCACCAACCCGAAATATTCGTTCCGTTATCAGCCGCTCAAGGAGCTGGTGGTCCGCGGCGCCTACAGCGAAGGCTTCCGCGCACCGTCGCTGTATGAGTTGTATTCGCCGCGCAGCATCACCTACACCCAGGGCTACTACAACGACCCGGTACTGTGTACCGGCGGCGTGGTGCAACCGGGCGGCAACGGCGGGCGTGATTGCGGTCAGCAGTTCCTCAACCAGATCGGCGGCAACGAAGACCTGGCCCCGGAGAAGGCGCGCAACGTGACGCTGGGCTTCGTCTATCAGCCAGTCAGCAATCTGTCCGTGGGACTGGATTTCTGGTGGATTCACATCTCCAACCAGATCCAGCCGTTCCCGGAATCCACCGTGTTCGATCAGGCCGGCAGCTACCCTGACCGCTTCGTGCGCAACGCCGATGGCACGCTCAACTACATCGTCACCGGCAACGCCAACCTCGGCATCGTCGAAACCAACGGCGTCGATGTGTCGCTGGACTATCGCTTCCCGAACACGCCGTACGGTCAATTCGGACTGGGCCTGCAAGGCACCTATGTCGACGAGTACGACTTCCAGAGCACCATCAAGGGCCCGTTCACCGACAAGGTCGGCGACTTCAAGGGTGACGGGGTGATTGCCCGCTGGAAACACAACCTGACCGGTTCCTGGACCTTCGGCGCCGCTCGCGCGGCGCTGACCAACCGCTTCACCACCGGCTACAACGACTACGACCGCGAGACCAACGCGCGGGTCGCGTCGTATTCGGTGTGGGACCTGTCGGCCGGCTACACCTTCGACAAGGTGCTGGACGTGGATGCCGGGGTGAAGAACCTGTTCGACCGCGATCCGCCGTTCTCCAACCAGGCCTACAACTTCCAGAGCGGTTATGACCCGCGTTACACCGACCCGCTGGGGCGCACGCTGTTTGCGCGCATGACGTACCACTTCTGAGTCCCGGTCGGGGCCGCGCAAGACTCCGGCCGGCCCCTTCCCCTTGCGAATTCGCATCCCGCAGCGGCCAGCCGCCGCTCCGGGCTTTTCCGGCTCAGAGGAACGACTTCATGACATTCATGCGCAACATGGCCGGCCTGCTGCTCGGCAGCGCGCTGCTGTGCAACGCGGCATCTGCGCTGGCCGGCGGCAGCTACGCGATGACGGTGTACGGCGAGGCGCCGAAATACCCTGCCGGTTTCCAGCACTTCGACTTCGTCAATCCCGATGCCCCGAAGGGTGGCTCGCTCAGCCGCGCTTCGATGGAGATCGGTCAGTACAACTACATCACTCCGTACGCCGATCAGGGCATTTCCGTGGTGCAGGTCAACGACTGGGTGTATTCGCCGCTGGCGTTCCGCTCGCTGGACGAGCCCTACACCGTCTACGGTCTGGTGGCGCAATTCATGGAGCGCGATCCCGGCGGCCTGTGGGTGCGTTTCAACCTGAATCCCGAGGCGCGTTTCGCCGATGGCACACCGATCACCGCCGAGGACGTGCGCTACACTTTCGAGCTGTTGATGACCAAGGGCAGCCTGAGTTATCGCCAGCAATACGCCGATGTGCAGGACGTACTGATCGAAGGCCCGCGACAGATTCGCTTCACCTTCAAGAACAACCTCAACCGCACCCTGGCGCTGGATCTGGCGTCGTTGCGACCGGTGCCCGAGCACTGGTGGAAAACCCGCGACTTCGCCAACGGCGGCGGCTTCGAACCGCCGCTGGGCAGCGGCCCGTACCGGGTGAGCAAAGTCGACGCGGGGCGCAGCATCGGTTTCCAGCGCGATCCGGGTTGGTGGGGCAAGGACCTGCCGGTCAGTCGCGGGATGTACAACTTCGACAGCCTGACCGTGAATTTCTACGGCGACACCGACGTCGCCCGGCAACTGCTGCAGGCCGGCGCATTCGACTACAACCGCGAGTTTTCCTCGTCCGGCTACGTGGTCGGCTACGACAGCCCGGCCCTGCGTGACGGTCGCCTGCAACAGGCGATTCTCGCCCCGGACAAACCGACCAGCGCCCAGGGGTTTGTGTTCAATCTGCAGAACCCGTTGTTCAAGGATCGCCGCGTGCGTCAGGCGCTGAGCCTGCTGTGGGATTTCGAGTGGACCAACAAGCAGATGATGCGCGGCTTCTACGTGCGCCAGAACAGCTACTGGCCGAAGAGTGAAATGGCCGCCACCGCCCTGCCCGACGCCGGCGAGCTGGCAATCCTCGAACCGCTGCGCGGACAGATTCCGGACGAGGTTTTCAGCAGCGTCTATCAAGCGCCGAAAACCGATGGCAGCGGCTACATCCGCGACAAGCAGTTACAGGCCCTGAAGCTGTTGGCCGAAGTCGGATGGACGCCGAAAAACAACCGGCTGGTGAACGCCGCCGGTGAGCCATTCGAATTCACCTTCCTCGATGGCCAGGGCGGTTTCGACCGCATGCTGCTGCCGTACAAACGCACCCTGGCGCAGATCGGCATCACTCTGAATCTGCGACGCATCGATTCGGCGCAGTACGTCAACCGGCTCAACGCCCGGGACTACGACATGATCGTCACCAGTTTCCCGCGCAGCGGCGATCCGATCGTCTCGCCGGGCCGCGAGTTGTACAGCCTGTATGCCTCGCAGAGCGCCACGCAAGTCGGCAGCTCCAATTCGATGGTGCTGGCCGACCCGGCGGTGGACCGGCTGATCGACGGCCTGGTCCAGGCCAATACCCGCGACGCCATGGTGCGTTACGCCCGCGCCCTCGACCGGGTGCTGCAATGGGGTGACTACATGATTCCCAACTACTACTCCAAAGGCACGCCGACGGTGTATCAGAACCGTTTCGGCAGGCCGCCGGTGCAGCCGATCTACAGCGAAGGCCTCGACACGTGGTGGGAGGTCTCGGCCAAGCCGCTGACCAACCAGCAGATGAGTGCCCTGCACCAGCTCGCGGGGGGCCAGTGACATGTGGCGTTATCTGAGTCGACGTCTGTTGCTGATCATCCCGACGCTGCTGTGCATTCTGGTGGTCAACTTCGTCATCGTGCAGGCCGCGCCCGGCGGCCCGGTGGAACAGGCCATCGCCCGCCTGCAAGGCTTCGGCGGGCACAGCATGGGCGGCGCCAGCGAGGTCACCGCGATCGGCGGTGCCGGGCGCAGCAGCCGTGGCCTGGACCCGGCGCTGATCGAAGAGATCAAACACCACTACGGTTTCGACCGACCGATGCACGAACGCCTGTGGCTGATGCTCAAGAACTACGCGCAACTGGATCTGGGCAGCAGCTTCTTTCGCGGTGCGAAGGTGACGGATCTGATTGTGCAGAAGCTGCCGGTGTCGCTGTCCCTCGGCCTGTGGGCGACGTTGATCACCTACCTGATTTCGATCCCGCTGGGGATCCGCAAGGCGATCAAAAACGGCAGCGCATTCGATGTCTGGAGCAGCACGGCGATCATCGTCGGTTACGCGATGCCGGCGTTTCTGTTCGCGATCCTGTTGATCGTGGTGTTCGCCGGGGGCAGCTACGTCAACTGGTTTCCGGTACAGGGGCTGGTCTCGGACAACTTCGACAGCCTGAGCCTGTGGGGCAAGATCGGCGACTACCTCTGGCACCTGGTGTTGCCGGTGACGGCGCTGGTGATCGGCGGTTTTGCGACGCTGACGATCCTGACCAAAAACAGCTTCCTCAACGAGATCAGCCGCCAGTACGTGATCACCGCGCGCGCCAAGGGCCTGACCGAAAGACGCGTGCTCTACGGCCATGTGTTTCGCAACGCGATGATGTTGGTGGTGGCCGGTGTGCCGTCGGCATTGATCGAGGTGTTTTTCGCCGGCTCGCTGCTGATCGAAACCATCTTCAACCTCGACGGCCTCGGGCGCATGAGCTACGAAGCGGCGGTGTCGCGAGACTACCCGGTGGTGTTCGGCACACTGTTCCTGTTCACCCTGTTCGGCCTGTTGATCAAGCTGATCGGCGACCTCTGCTACACCCTGCTCGACCCGCGCATCGACTTCTCGGCGAGGACTGCCTGATGTTCACACTCTCCCCTCTGGGCCGGCGGCGCATCGCGCAATTCAAGGCCAACCGTCGCGGGCGCTGGTCGCTGTGGCTGTTCATCGGGCTGTGCCTGATCTGCCTCGGCGGCGAACTGATCGCCAACGACAAGCCGCTGGTGATCCGCTACCACGACGCCTTCTACTTCCCGATCCTAAGCGATTATCAGGAAACCGATTTCGGCGGTGAACTGCCGTTCCATCCGGATTACGCCAGCAATTACGTGCACAAACTGATCGAGGATCAGGGCGGCTGGATGCTGTTCCCGCCGATCCCGTTCAGCTACGACACGGTCAATTACGACCTCACGGAACCGGCGCCGAGCCCGCCGTCCTCCAGCAACTGGCTGGGCACCGACGATCAGGCGCGGGACGTGTTGGCGCGGGTGATTTTCGGCACGCGGATTTCGATTCTGTTCGCGCTGATCCTCACCGCCGTCAGTGCCCTGGTCGGCATCGTCGCCGGGGCGTTGCAGGGGTACTACGGCGGCTGGGTCGACTTGCTCGGGCAACGGGTGCTGGAGATCTGGTCGGGGCTGCCGGTGCTGTACCTGCTGATCATTTTGTCGGGGTTCGTCTCGCCGAGTTTCTGGTGGCTGCTGGGGATCATGGCGCTGTTTTCCTGGCTGGCACTGGTGGACGTGGTGCGCGCCGAGTTCCTGCGCGGGCGCAGCCTGGAATACGTCAAGGCCGCACGGGCTCTGGGCCTGACGGACAGCGAGCTGATGCGCCGGCACATTCTGCCCAACGCCATGACCTCCACCCTCACCTACCTGCCGTTCATTCTGACCGGCGCCATCGCCACGCTCACCGCGCTGGATTTTCTCGGCTTCGGCATGCCCGCCGGCACCGCGTCGCTGGGGGAACTGATCGGCCAGGCCAAGCGCAATCTGCAAGCGCCGTGGCTGGGGCTGACGGCGTTTTTTGCCCTGGCGCTGATTCTGTCCCTGCTGGTGTTTATCGGCGAAGCCTGCCGTGACGCGTTCGATCCGCGATCCTGATCCCCGGAGCTGAAATGACCGATAACCTGATTGAAATCCGCGACCTGCGCGTCTCCTTCGCCGGGCACGAAGTGGTGCACGGCGTGAACCTCGACATCCGCCGTGGCGAGTGCCTGGCACTGGTCGGCGAATCCGGCTCGGGCAAGTCGGTGACGGCCCACTCGATCCTGCGTTTGCTGCCGGCCAAGACCGTCAGCAGCACGGGCAGCATCCGCTACAACGGCGCGGACTTGCTGCACGCCAGCGAACAGCAGCTGCGCAGCTTGCGCGGCAACCGCATCGCAATGATTTTCCAGGAGCCGATGACCTCGCTGAACCCGCTGCACACGGTGGAAAAACAGATCAGCGAAGTGCTGGAGATTCACAAGGGGCTCAAGGGCCGCGCCGCGCGCCAGCGCACGCTGGAGCTGCTGGAACTGGTCGGCATTCGCCAACCGTTGCAGCGCTTGAAAGCCTATCCGCACCAGCTCTCCGGCGGCCAGCGGCAACGGGTGATGATCGCCATGGCGCTGGCCAACGAACCGGAATTGCTGATTGCCGATGAGCCGACCACGGCACTGGACGTGACCGTGCAGCAGAAAATTCTCGAGCTGCTGATCGAGTTGCAGCAACGCCTCGGCATGTCGCTGCTGCTGATCAGTCATGACCTCAATCTGGTGCGGCGTATCGCCCAACGGGTGTGCGTGATGCGCCACGGGGAAATCGTCGAACAGGCCGATTGCGCAACGCTGTTCCGCGCACCGCAACATCCTTACAGCCGCCTGCTGATCGAGGCAGAACCGTCCGGCGCGCCGGTGCCGAGTCGCTACGATCACAACTTGCTGGAAGTGGACGATCTGAAAGTCTGGTTCCCGCTGCCCAAGGCGTTGTTCAGTCGCACCCAGGAATACATCAAGGCCGTGGACGGCGTGAGTTTCCGGCTGCAACGGGGCAAGACCCTGGGCATTGTCGGCGAGTCCGGCTCGGGCAAGTCGACACTGGGCCAGGCGATTCTGCGGCTGGTGGAATCCGAGGGCGATATTCGCTTCGGCAACAAGCAACTGAGCCTGCTCAATCAGCGTTTGATGCGCCCGTTGCGCCGGCAGATCCAGGTGGTGTTCCAGGATCCGTTCGGCAGCCTCAGCCCTCGGATGTCGGTGCAGCAGATCATCGCCGAAGGCCTGCTGACCCACGGCATCGGGACAGCCGAGGAACGTGAGGCAGCGGTGATCCGCGTACTGGAGGAAGTCGGCCTCGATCCGCAGAGCCGGCATCGCTATCCCCATGAGTTCTCCGGTGGCCAGCGCCAGCGCATTTCCATCGCCCGGGCGCTGGTGCTGGAACCGGCGCTGATTCTGCTCGACGAACCGACCTCGGCGCTGGATCGCACGGTGCAGAAACAGGTGGTGGAATTGCTGCGGCAGTTGCAGATCCGCCATGGGCTGACGTACCTGTTCATCAGCCATGACCTGGCGGTGGTGCATGCGCTGGCGCACGATTTGATGGTGATCAAGGACGGCAAGGTGGTGGAACAGGGAGCGTCGCGCCAGATTTTTGCGGCGCCGCAGCATGCGTATACCCAGGAACTCCTGAAAGCCTCCGGCTTGGCCTTGGCAAAAACCGGGTGTGAGCGGGTTACAGCAATCTGACCTTCAGTGCTTTCAGATTTATTTTCCGGCCACTGCATCCAAACGCCTCCGTCACGGGTAGTCCCTGTAACAGCCCTCTTTCGGCTGTCAGCGGTTTACCCTTTTTCGGAGAAACACTGATGAACATCACCCAACTGATCGGCCTCACCGGTTTGCTTGCCATCGCTTCGACAAGCTTCGCCCAAAGCAGTTATCCCGACGCGATCAAGGTGCCGGACGGCCACAAGATCGCGATGGAAACTACCGGGGTCGGCGAGATCACCTACGAATGCCGGGACAAGGCCAACGTCGCCGGCCAGACCGAGTGGGTGTTCGTCGGCCCGAAAGCAGTGCTCAACGATCGCAGCGGCAAACAGGTCGGCACCTACTTCGGCCCGCCCGCCACCTGGCAGGCGCAGGACGGTTCGAAAGTCACCGGCACGCAATTGGCCGTAGCGCCTTCGAGCCCGGGCAACCTGCCCTATCAACTGGTCAAGGCCAACCCCGCCGAGGGCAAAGGCGCCATGAGCGGCGTGAGCTACATCCAGCGCGTGGCGCTCAAGGGCGGCGTGGCGCCGGGCAGCGAATGCACGGCGGCGAACAAGGGCAAACAGGAAGTGGTGAAGTACCAGGCCGACTACATTTTCTGGGCGGCTAACTGACCCTGACTGGACGTTTGGCCGATGCTTGCTAGATTGCAGGACATGCCATTGCCCGAAACCGCGTTCGATTACGAAGCCCGCCTCGCCGCCTGTGCCCGCGGCGAGCGCGGGGCCCTGCGCGAATTGTACGTGCAGGAAAGTCCGCGGCTGCTCGGTGTGGCCCGGCGTCTGGTGCGTGATACGGCGCTGGCCGAAGACATCGTTCACGACGCCTTCCTCAAGATCTGGGCTGGCGCGTCGGGGTTCGATCCGGCGCGCGGTTCGGCGCGGGGCTGGATGTTCAGCGTGACCCGGCATCTGGCGCTGAATGTGCTGCGCAATCACGATCGGGAAACCCCGCTCAACGACAGCAACGAATCCCCGGCGATTGATGACGGCTTCGATGCACTCGCGCAATCGACCCGCATCCACCGCTGCCTGCATCAACTGGAACCGCAACGCCGCCGCTGCATCCTTCACGCCTACGTCGACGGTTACAGCCACGCGCAGATCGCCCAACGCCTCGACACGCCGCTGGGCACCGTCAAAGCCTGGATCAAGCGCAGCCTCAATGCGTTGCGGGAGTGCATGGGATGACCACCGAATCGGCGCAGGAACGCGATGAACTGGCCAGCGAATACGTGCTTGGCACCCTCTCGGCCGAAGCGCGCGCCGAGGTGCAACGGCGCTTGCCCAACGAGCCGGAACTGCAAGCGGCGGTGGATGCCTGGGAGCGGCGTCTGCTGGAGCTGACCGACCTCGCCCCGGCGCATCAGCCCTCGTCGCAGCTGTGGCAACGCATTGAACGCAGTGTCGGGCAACTCACCCATAAGGTGGCGCCCGAGATTTCATGGTGGAACCGCCTGTCGCTGTGGCGCGGTTTGAGCGCTGCCGGGCTGGCCGCGACTTTGTTGCTGGGTTCGATCCTGTTGACCCAGACCACGCCGAAACCAAGTTTTCTGGTGGTGCTGGTCGCCCCGCAGGACAAGGCGCCGGGCTGGGTGATCCAGGCCAGCAGTCCACGGGAGATTCAGTTGATTCCGCTGGGCGTGGTCGAGGTGCCGGCCGACAAGGCGCTGGAGTTCTGGACCAAGGCCGACGGCTGGCAGGGCCCGGTGTCGCTGGGCCTGGTCAAACCGGGCCAGGCGCTATCGATCCCGCTGGACAAGCTGCCGCCGCTGCAACCTAACCAGTTGTTCGAGCTGACGCTGGAAGGCGCCAACGGCTCGCCGATCGGCAAACCCACCGGACCGATTCAGGCAATCGGCCGCGCAGTGAAGGTGCTGTGACAAACCATCATCGGCGTCGATGTTCACCATCACGTCAATGAAGTTCTCTTAAAAAATCCCGGGCGTAACATCGGCTCCATACCAAACAAACAACACCCCCGGAGCACAAAATCATGAAACGCCAAGTCATCCTCAGCATTGCCCTTTCGGTTCTGGCCTTCAACGCATTTGCCGCCAAACCGGCCCACACCATGATCGCCGAAGGCGGTTCGGATCGGTTGATCGAACGTCGCGTTGCCGAAGGTGGCTCGGATCGTCTGATTGAACGCCGCGTTGCTGAAGGTGGTTC
>NZ_AKJQ01000069.1:0-10291 GCF_000282255.1 Pseudomonas sp. GM25
CTACGAAACTAGGGGCGATTCAGTTCTCACGAAGTAAGACGCCAACTCGGACGCCTCATTCTCCGCAACGCGGTCGCCAAAACTTATTCCTGAAAGATCCATAACAATATCCCTTTAAGACCTACAATAATAACTTGAGCTTGAGCCACTAGCCTGCAGCCGCCATTCAAACTTCCGCTCTATCTAGCCAATTTACATAGACTAGACTTTGCCTTATCGCTATATCGGCAATCGAGGCACTGATCTTTTTTTCGCAGAGCCAGACGCCTTCACATTCATAGCGTGAATTACATAGACTCTATTTTGATACCTTCTTTATAATTCGTTGACTCACAATAAACGATCACATAGCCAGGTAGCGCTGTAATTTGCCAGTCGGGTCCGAGCGCTGCCTTGACCCGCCGCAAAATATTTAGAACAGTGTCATCCGTGCTTTTAAGCTGGACGGTGGCCGCGATCAGATCAGGATGCGGACTTTTCGGTTTACCAGGGGCCCCTTCGAACCTGATATTGTAGTCCAACTGCCCTTTAAGCTGGGCCAAAACATCCGCCGCTGATGCCTCGCCGTTTTGAGCGACTAGGCTCACAGGTAGTTCAAGATCGATCGGGTAACTTTTATCGAAATGGCCGGCTTTGAGAACAGTGTGGTCACGGTTACGACCCGGGTCGTTAGACCCAAAACCACTTAGGTTCCACGTCGGCGGAGTTGGACTGGCTTTATAGTGCCTGATCAGCAGCTCTTCCAAGTCCATCGCCGTGAATACAAAAACCCTAACAGCCTTGAATCCGATGGTGTCATGGGAGAGGTTGCGGCGAGACCTAATCCTGATGGCATGACGCAGCAACCTAGCACGGAGCCCCGCCTGAGCATCGGTTTTACCGATGTAAACCAAGGTTCCATTAAAAAATAGCTGGTATACGCCCTGAGCATCGTCGATACCTTGGACCGTTGCCGCGTCAAGTGAACCTTCTGGCATCTCCTCAAACAGCTGAACCAGCTGATTTAGCAGGGCCGAAGGCAGGTCGAACTCAAGTTCTTCAAAGCAGTGGCGCATCGACATAAGCTCCCCAATTGTCGGGAGATTATGCCGATTTCTTTATTTAACGGAAGAAGCCATCAGTTTTTTCCCTTTAAAGCTGCTGCGACTGAGGAGGCGACTACCTCCGCTAAACGAACAGGTACCGCATTCCCAAGCTGCTTCATCGTGTCAGACCAAGAGCCATGAAAGACATAATCGTCCGGAAACGTCTGAATCCTTGCGGCCTCTCGCACAGTGAAATAACGGACTGACCCATCCATCCGAACGAGCATGTTTTCGCCACCTGGAACGCCATGATTGCCTGCCTTCAAGGTCTTTGCAGGCTCATCCATTGGGCTGCCGGTATGCCCTGGATACGACCGAGCTCCAGGGTTAAATGTGTGGTTCGGTACACGAAACAATGTTGGTTTTTCGGGATCAGGAAGTCCCGTTATCGCATCTCGCACAGTTGCCCATCGAAGCAACCGTTTATTTCCTTCCAAGGTCCTAGCTAGCTGAGATATCCGTTTTGTAAGCTTCTCTGGCGGGCGAGGCCTCCCACGTACGCGTACCTTATGCTCATCCCAATAAGATCCTGATACCCATTTCGCGATTAGCAGCTCATCCTCCGAGTGCGTAGGTTCAGGAAAAGACCATTGCACCTCAAGATCAGCTCTGAACCCCACGAGAAATACCCTTTCACGCTTTTGCGGCACGCCGTAGTCCGCCGCATTGAGCAGCCGGAATACAACGTTGTAGGCAGGTTTGACCTTCCCTGATGTATGGAGCCCTTCCAACCGAGTCAAATGTTCAGCCCAAGTTTCTTCTTTTCTCCTAACGACTTCCGGATAGCTGAGCTGAAGATAAACGTACTCAAAATAGCTAGCAAAGCTCTGGCGGAGCAATCCCTTCACATTTTCAAAAATGAAGGCTCGGGGCTTAGTTTCACGTACCGCTTGGACGGCAGTAGGGAACATGTCCCGCTCATCCAAGTTACCCCCGTGCTTTCCTCCAAGCGAAAACGGCTGGCAGGGTGGTCCACCGGAGATTATTTCCACTTCACCAATGTAGGGCTGGAAATCGAAGCTCCGAGCATCTCCCTCAAACAGTAAAAAGTCTTGCCCAGTAGCGGCATAGTGGGACCGGTTTTCGCGAATCGTCTGGCAAGCATCGTCATTCCACTCGACGACAGCCGAATGACGGAAGCCAGCACGGGCCATTCCCATGGCTAAGCCACCGGCACCTGCGAATAATTCGATACTACTCATTATGCTTCTCTTAATCCGGGCTGAAAGTGAGAGGTTCTTGGGGGCTACCGCCAAACTTGCCTTTCGCCCCAGCACCGCGCGGCCTCTTTGGCACAATCTCGATGCGCGCCAACACATTCTTGAAGTCGATCTGATGTTCGGCCATCTCAGCCATTAAGACCGAGATGACCGCTAAGTGGGATGGAATCTCTCCGCGTACAGAGCAATTCGTAATGGAATTGCGGTTCATCCCAAGCAACCCTGCAAACTCCTTTACGCTTATGCCTGCCTTCCCCAGTTGCCTCTGGAATTCTTCATAAGTCATGGTCGGGCAGGATACAGGGAGCAAACAAATCAGCACACATCTATATTCTATATGCACATATATTTATGTGCAACGCTTCGATTTCACTTATGTACAATTTCGTTGACAGCCACGAGAAATACCACTTGGGAGAATTTAAAAGTCAGGAATCAGAGGAGGTGTCGCGGTGCCGCACGAATGAAGGAAACCAGCCAAACTGAATATCTGCCCCCTCCCCCGCTTGGCACCTATGCACGAATTCATCTAGCTGATACATTTCCAATTAACTCCCTTGGGAAAGGGCTTTGAGTTACGGGGCTTTTAAACGCTCCGGCACGTTTTTTCAGTACATCGACTACCCGGCGGATAACCACAAGCTGGGCTGGAACGAAATGCTCGCCTGGCTACGCCAGAAGCGCTGGCAGAGTATGAGTTTTGGCGGGATCGTTTATCTGGTGTTGCTGATTCCGGTGGTCAACATCCTGATGATGCCGGCCGCCGTGGCTGGCGCGACTCTGTTCTGGGTGCGTGAGCGCGGGGCCGAGAACCTGGTGACGCAACGCTGAGGCCGCGTCACAAATCCATCATCCGAACGTCACAACCACGACATGGCCTCAGCCGAAACTGAGGTCATGACGACAGCTCTACATATCACCCTCATCAGCGAAACCTTCCCACCGGAAATCAACGGCGTGGCCAATACCCTTGGCCGCTTGTGCGACGGTTTGCGCGCACGCGGGCATCGGGTGGAACTGGTGCGACCGCGTCAGGCCGACGATCCGCAGCGCACTGAAGACGACTCGTTGCTGCTGTGTCGGGGCTGGCCGTTGCCGGGTTATCCGGGGTTGCAATGGGGTCAGTCGTCGATGCACAAGTTGCTGAGGCGCTGGACGCGTCAGCGCCCGGACGTGCTCTACATCGCCACCGAAGGTCCGCTAGGGTTGTCGGCATTGCGCGCGGCGCGTCGTCTGGGGATTGCCGTGGTCAGCGGCTTTCACACCAACTTTCAGCAATACACCCACCAGTACGGGCTCGGTTTACTGACGCGCTTGCTCACCCACTATCTGCGCTGGTTTCACAACCGTTCCGCCATGACCCTGGTGCCGAGCGTCAGCCAGCGCCTGGAGCTGGAGCGTCGGCACTTCGAACGCCTGGCGCTGCTGTCGCGGGGTGTCGACAGCCAGTTGTTTCACCCGGCCAAACGCCTGAATGCCTTGCGTGAGCAATGGGGTCTTGGCGAGCGGGACATTGCGGTCATTCACGTAGGACGCCTGGCGCCAGAGAAAAACCTCGGCCTGCTCAAGCGCAGTTTCGAAAAGCTCGCTGGCACTTATCCACAACGCAACCTGAAGCTGATCGTGGTCGGCGACGGGCCGCAACGAATGGCACTGGAAAAGGAACTGCCCGAGGCGATTTTCTGCGGCTCGCAACGGGGCGAAGCACTGGCGGCGCACTATGCGTCGGGGGATGTGTTTCTGTTTCCGAGCCTGACCGAAACCTTCGGCAACGTCGTGCTGGAAGCGCTGGCATCAGGCCTTGGGGTGGTGGCTTACGATCAGGCCGCGGCGGCCCAGCATATTCGCCATGGCTACAACGGCGTGCTGGCGATGCCCGGCGATGAAGAGGCGTTCTGCGAGGCAGCGGCGTGGCTGCTGGAAGAAGACGAAAGGTTGCGCTGCGTACGCCTGAACGCACGCCAACACGCCAGCCGCCAGGGTTGGGCGGCTATCGTCGAACAGTTTGAAAACCATTTGCTGGGGGCTTGCCGCGACCTGCGCGACAAGCCGCCCACGGCGATCAAACCAGCGTCATCAACGCCTCACGGCTGAACGGCAGAATGTCCTGCTCGCGGCCTTCGCGCACTTTCTGCGCCCAGTCCGGATCGACCAGCAGTGCACGCCCCACCGCCACCAGATCGAACTCGTCGTTGTTCAGACGCTCCAGCAATTTTTCCAGACTGGCCGGTTGCGCGACCTTGTCGGTGTTGACCATGAATTGCAGGAACTCGCCATCGAGGCCGACGCTGCCGACGGTGATGGTCGGTTTGCCCGTCAGTTTGCGTGTCCAGCCGGCGAGGTTCAGGTCAGAACCATCGAATTCCGGCTCCCAGAAACGGCGCGTCGAGCAGTGGAAAATGTCCACGCCTGCGTCGGACAACGGCTTGAGGAACTCACCCAGCGCTTCGGCGGTTTGCACCAGACGCGCGGTGTAGTCCTGCTGTTTCCACTGCGAGAAGCGGAAGATGATCGGGAAGCCTTCGCCAACAGCTGCGCGTACGGCCTGAATCAGCTCGATTGCGAAACGCGAACGGTTGGCCAGGCTGCCACCGTATTCGTCGGTGCGCTGGTTGCTGCCTTCCCAGAAGAACTGGTCGATCAGGTAACCGTGGGCGCCGTGGATTTCCACGCCGTCCATGCCGATGCTTTGGGCATCTTTCGCCGCTTGGGCGAATGCCGTGATGACGTCCTGGATGTCCTGTTTGGTCATGCCGTGCACCACGACCTGACCGTCCTTGAGTTTTTCCGACGGGCCGTAACCCGGCACGCTCGCGTCCGGCTCGGTGCCCAGACGGCGCACATTGCCGACGTGCCACAGTTGCGGAACGATCTTGCCGCCTTCGGCGTGCACCGCATCCACGACTTTCTTCCAGCCGGCCAGCGCGGCTTCACCGTAGAAGTGCGGCACGTTCGGGTAACCGTTGGAAGCCTGATGGCCGACGGTGGTGCCTTCGGTGATGATCAGGCCGACACCGGCCGCCGCGCGACGACGGTAGTATTCGATCACTTTGGAATTGGGTACGCCACCCGGGGAAAACGAGCGGGTCATCGGCGCCATGACCACGCGGGTCGGCAGTTCGAGGGCACCGAGCTGGAACGGTTTGAACAGGGCTTGCACGGGCATGGGAGGCTCCACGAAAAATTGATCGACGGGCATGCGATTCATATGACGACGATAATATGCGGAGTTCCAATCAACCGATAGCACTATTGATCTGAATGATTAAGGGTCAAAAGGCAGGCGAAAAAAATCGCAGCTCGAGGGCTGCGATTTTTGTGTTTCAGCTCAGGGCTTTTTCAATCGCCGTAATCACCGAAGGATCATCCGGCGCCGTGCGCGGCGAGAATCGGGCCAGTACCCGACCGTCCTTGCCGAGCAGGAATTTCTCGAAATTCCAGGTGATGTCACCGGGAAACTCCGCGCCCTCGCCCGCCAGCAGACGGTAGAGCTGATGACGGTCGTGACCGTTGACTTCGAGCTTTTTCGACAACGGAAAACTCACGCCATAGTTGAGGCTGCAGAATTCCTGGATCTCCTGCTCACTGCCCGGTTCCTGACCGGCAAACTGGTTGCACGGCAGGCCCAGCACACTGAAGCCTTTGCCTTTGTATTGCTGATAAAGGTTTTCCAGCGCCGCGTACTGTGGGGTCAAGCCGCATTTGGAGGCGACGTTGACCACCAGCACGACTTGGCCCTTGAAGGGTGCCAGCGGTAGCTCCTGACCATCCAGGGCTGTCAACTTAAGGTCGTGAAAAGCACTCATGACGAACTCCAGATTCCCGTTTTCTACTCGAAACAGCCACTTGGCGAGGCCACCAAGGACAGCCGCGGACTAAAAAGGCGCCCTCGGGCGCCTCTCCAGTACTCGAAGCTTAGCGCAGAAAATCAGTGGTGATGGCCACCTTCGCCATGGACGTGACCATGAGCGATTTCTTCCTGGCTGGCGTCACGGATGGCAACGACCTTCACTTTGAAGTTCAGGCGCTGACCGGCCAGCGGGTGGTTGCCGTCGACAGTGACGTCGTCGCCGTCCAGGTCACGGATGGTGACGATCTGCATCTGGCCATCCGGCGCCGAAGCGTGGAACTGCATGCCGACTTCCAGCTCGTCAACGCCTTCGAACATGCTGCGGCTCAGGGTGCTGACCAGTTCAGCGGCGTATTCGCCGTAGGCATCTTCCGGCTCGACGGAAACGTCCAGCTCGTTGCCAACTTCTTTACCTTCCAGGGCTTTTTCCAGGCCCGGGATGATGTTGCCTGCGCCATGCAGGTAGACCAGCGGAGCGCCGCCGGCGGAGCTGTCGATGACCTCACCAGCGTCGTTGGTCAGGGTATAGTCGATGGAGACAGCCTTATTGGCGGCGATCAGCATGGGGCGAGACCTTTTGCATAAGAATGAAGAACGGACAAGTCTAAACAAGGATTTGCCCGAAAGCGAACAGAACCCGGACAGACGGGATCGATTGGCGCCCGTGACCGTCACCGGATTCCATCAGGACGAGGACCGCCACTGGGTCGCCGAGCTGTCCTGCGGCCACACCCAGCACCTGCGCCACCTCCCGCCCTGGCAGTCCCGGGCGTGGGTCCTGGACGCTGCGCAACGTATTGAAAAAATAGGCCAACCCTTTGCTTGCGGTTGGTGCGCTCAAGGCTCGGTTAGCGATAACCTTGGCGACTGAAATTCGGCAGATCGGCACACAGAGACGATCGCCATTGCCATGCACCCTTAGAGAATCCGCATGCAAACTTTTTTTATCGCGCCCACCGACTTTGGTGTGGGTCTGACCTCCATCAGCCTCGGGCTGGTGCGCACGCTGGAGCGGGCCGGGCTGAAAGTCGGCTTCTTCAAACCGATTGCCCAGCCGCATCCGGGCGACACCGGCCCTGAGCGGTCCACCGAACTGGTGGCCCGCACCCACGGCCTGAAACCGCCGCAGCCACTGGGCCTGGCCCACGTCGAGCGGATGCTCGGCGACGGCCAGCTCGACGAGTTGCTCGAAGAAATCATCACCCTCTACCAGCAGGCCGCCATCGGCAAAGACGTGCTGGTCGTCGAAGGCATGGTGCCGACCCGCAGCGCCAGCTATGCCGCGCGGGTCAATCTGCACCTGGCCAAGAGCCTGGATGCCGAGGTGATTCTGGTCTCGGCCCCGGAAAACGAAGTGCTGACCGAACTGTCCGGCCGCGTCGAGTTGCAGGCGCAATTGTTCGGTGGGCCGAAAGACCCGAAAGTCCTCGGCGTGATCCTCAACAAGGTCAAGACCGACGAAAGCATGGACGCCTTCGCCGCGCGTCTGAAAGAGCATTCGCCCTTGCTGCGCACCGGTGATTTCCGTCTGCTCGGCTGCATTCCGTTCCAGCCCGAACTCAACGCCCCGCGCACCCGTGACGTCGCCGACCTGATGGGCGCCCAGGTGCTCAACGCCGGCGACTACGAAACCCGGCGCATGACCAAGACCATCATTTGCGCGCGCACCATGCGCAACACCGTGGACCTGCTCAAGCCCGGCGTGCTGGTGGTGACCCCCGGCGATCGCGACGACATCATCCTCGCCGTCAGCCTCGCGGCCATCAACGGCGTACCGCTGGCCGGCCTGCTGCTGACCAGCGACACCCTTCCGGATCCGCGCATCATGGATCTGTGCCGTGGTGCGTTGCAGGCCGGTCTGCCGGTGCTGTCGGTGAGCACCGGCTCCTACGACACCGCCAATCTGCTCAACGGCCTGAACAAGGAAATCCCCGTCGATGACCGCGAACGCGCGGAGATCATCACCGACTTCGTCGCCAGTCATCTGGATGCCAACTGGCTGCACCAGCGCTGCGGCACGCCACGGGAAATGCGCCTGTCGCCAGCCGTGTTCCGTTATCAATTGATTCAACGCGCCCAAGCCGCCAACAAACGCATCGTCCTGCCCGAAGGCAGCGAGCCGTTCACCGTGCAAGCGGCGGCGATCTGTCAGGAGCGCGGGATTGCCCGTTGCGTGTTGCTGGCCAAACCGGCGGACGTAGAAGCCGTGGCCCGTGCGCAAGGCATCGTGCTGCCGCCGGGGCTGGAAATTCTCGATCCGGACCTGATCCGCGAACGCTACGTCGAACCCATGGTCGCCCTGCGCAAGAGCAAAAGCCTCAACGCGCCGATGGCCGAACAGCAACTGGAAGACACCGTGGTAATCGGCACCATGATGCTGGCGCTGGATGAAGTCGACGGGCTGGTCTCCGGCATCATCAACACCACCGCCAACACCATCCGCCCTGCGCTTCAGCTGATCAAGACGGCGCCAGGCTGCACGCTGGTGTCGTCGGTGTTCTTCATGCTGTTTCCCGAAGAAGTGCTGGTCTACGGCGACTGCGTGATGAATCCGCACCCGAGCGCCAGCGAACTGGCCGAAATCGCCCTGCAAAGCGCCGACTCGGCCGCCGCCTTCGGCATCACCCCGCGCGTGGCGATGATCAGCTACTCCAGCGGCGAATCGGCTACCGGCGAGGAAGTAGAGAAAGTCCGCGAAGCCACCCTGCTCGCCCACGAACAACAGCACTCGCTGCTGATCGACGGCCCGTTGCAATACGACGCCGCCGCCAACGAAACCGTCGCCCGGCAACTGGCGCCGAACAGCCAGGTGGCCGGTCGCGCCACGGTGTTCGTGTTCCCCGACCTGAACACCGGCAACACCACCCACAAAGCCGTGCAGCGCAGCGCCGATTGCGTGAGCCTCGGCCCGATGCTGCAAGGCCTGCGCAAACCGGTGAACGACCTGCCGCGCGGCGCGCAGGTCGACGACATCGTCTACACCATCGCCCTGACCGCGATTCAGGCTGCCAACCGACCTCTGGATATCTGACCCGATGCTGGCTTTTCTCCCTGCCACCCTGCGCGGCGTAATCGCCGCGCTGCTGCTGGCGCTGAACACGATCCTGCTGTGCTCGTTCCTGTTTCTCGTGGCACTGATCAAAGTGCTGCCGTTCGACCTCGCCCGCCGCGCCTCGCGCTGGCTGATGAGCCACACCCACGAAGCCTGGATCAGCAACAACAAAGGCTGGATGAACCTCGTCCGCCGCACCCGCTGGCACCTCAGCGGCCTGCAAGGCCTGGACTACCAGCACTCGTACCTGATCACCAGCAACCACCAGAGCTGGGTCGACATTCTGGTACTGCAATACGTACTCAACCGACGCATCCAGCCACTGAAGTTCTTCCTCAAACAGGAACTGATCTGGGTGCCAGTCATCGGCCTGGCGTGGTGGACACTGGGCTTCCCGTTCATGAAACGCTATTCGAAAGCCTATCTGGAAAAACACCCGGAAAAGAAAGGCAAAGACCTCGAAACCACCCGCAAGACCTGCGCGAAATTCCGCGACAACCCGGTAGGCATCTTCAACTTCGTCGAAGGCACACGCTTCACCGAAGGCAAACACGCGCAGCAGCAATCACCGTTCAAATACCTGCTCAAGCCCAAGGCCGGCGGCATCGCATTCGTACTGGATGCGATGGGCGAACAGCTGGAATCGATCGTCAACGTCACCATCCACTACCCCGGCGGACGCCCTGGCTTCTGGGACCTGCTGTGCGGCAACGTCCGAGACGTAGTGGTGCACTTCGAAGAACTGAAAATCCCACCGCAGTTCATCGGCAAAAACTACGACCAGGACGGCGAATACCGCCTGCAATTCCAAGGCTGGATCAATCAGCTGTGGCAAGACAAGGATGCACTGCTGGAACAGATGCACCGCGAATACCCGAACCAACGCTGATCCCCCCGAGGGAGCGAAACAGACCGGCTGTCAGACCCTCATCGCTGGCAGCCGGATCGCCACCCGCAGCCCCCACAAAAAGCTTCTGCCCCTCACCACTCAACACAATGAGCGTTAGCTCGAGTACCGCTTTTGACGTGCCGGCCCCATCGGAAGGCTGAGTGGAGGGATTTATCCGGGGGGGGGAGCGCAGCG
>NZ_AKJQ01000070.1:0-1309 GCF_000282255.1 Pseudomonas sp. GM25
GTCTCGTCCTGAATAAGGTTTACACCTTCTGGCTTCTTATCAGGAGTGTGCAATGGATTCGGGCGCAAAACGCAGTCAACGCGATTACACGCTGACTTTTAAATTGTCGGTTGTCGACCAAGTCGAAAAAGGCGAGTTGAGTTATAAAGAGGCTCAACGGCGCTACGGAATTCAGGGTCGGTCGACGGTGTTGGTTTGGTTACGCAAGCATGGTCGGCAAGACTGGAGCCAAGGCGCCTCCATTCGTTCCCAAAGGAACCGACCGATGGACGAGCCCACTTTGCCCTTAACACCCGAGCAGAGAATCAAAGAACTTGAGGAGCAGTTGGCGCTGGCGAATCAGAAAGCCAAGTTTTTTGAAGACGTGGTGGATGTACTGAAGAACGACTACGGCGTCTCTGTCGTAAAAAAGCGGCCCGGCAAGTCGTTGCGCAAACCCAAACCCTGAGTGTCAGCAGGGCTTGCCAGTTTATGGGGATCAGTCGCCAAGCCTTTTACAAACGTAATCGCGTCTATCGGGCTCGCATCGAGCAAGATCAGAAACTCATCCAGTTTGTGCAGACAATCCGAGTACGCCAACCCTGCATTGGCGCCCGCAAATTGCACTCGTTGATGCACGCGGAGCGTGAGAAACAGGAGCTGCATGTCGGCCGCGATCGGTTATTGGCGGTCTTGCGTGATTACCGCCAACTGGTCCGCAGGAAGCGGGCTTATCACAAAACGACCGACAGTCATCATCACTTCCGCTGCCATCCCAATCTGCTCAAACCAGGCCCGTCGCAAGTTGTCGCTACCGGTCCGGAACAGGTTTGGGTGGCCGATATCACTTATCTGTCCACCAAACGTGATGATCCGGTCTATTTGAGTCTGGTGACGGATGCCTTCTCAAGAAAGATCGTCGGCTATCACGTGCATGGCAGCTTGCATTCCGACTCAGTTGCTCAAGCCTTGCGTATGGCCTTGAAGACGCGTCGAACACGCCAGAAACTGGTTCATCACTCGGATCGAGGTGTGCAGTACTGCTCGGCGCTATATCAAAAGCTCCATGCCAAACATGGCATCACGTGCTCAATGACTGATGGCTACGACTGCTACCAAAACGCCTTGGCAGAGCGGGTCAATGGCATCTTGAAGACAGAGCTCTTGCTCCACCGACCGACAGACTTGGCGCAAGCGGAGCAAATGGTGCGGGAGGCGATCTTGATCTACAACCAGGAGCGCCCGCACCTGTCCTTAAAATACAAAACGCCCGATGCGGTGCATCGGGCGTTAGGGTGAAACAGGTGTAAACCTATTTCAGGACTAGACA
>NZ_AKJQ01000071.1:0-1299 GCF_000282255.1 Pseudomonas sp. GM25
CCCTCACTGTAGAGACCGGTACATCCTTTACACATTAGACCGGGGACATCGTTTACACCTTTTACAGGCTTGATACGCGGTTGGCTCCGCGTTCAAGCCTGCCTAAACAGAAGGTGCAAAGGTACAACTCCCACACGTCATCAGCCACTTCCTTCAGCGCGATGTCCTCGCCGATCAGCGCTTCGCCCAAAAACATTCGTTGCCCCTTCCACTTGAACTCGCCGTTCGAGCGAACCTTGCGTACCTCAACATCAGGGCCGTATTCGACTGTAGGCAAGTAGCCCGGATACGGGCGCAACGAAGGTCTGTAGACGGAAGCCGGCGGCTTCATGCCCAGTGCGGTGTGTGGTCGATCATGGTTGAAGTCCCGGACGAACTCCTCAAAGGCCAACTGCTGGCGCACGAGATTTTCCGCAGGTGTCCGCAGTACCGCTGCTTTGAGAGTGCGGTGCATCCGTTCGTGTCGACCGTTCTGGTCAGGACGCCCAGGCGTGATTGTCTCGATGTGGATGCCATGCCTGATGAACCAGACAGACAACTTCGACAGCCGTGCCAAACCGGTCGATGCGAAAGGCGCCCCGTTATCCGTGCGGATTACGTCCGGCAATCCAAACTCCCGAAAAGCCCATTCGAACCCCTGTCGCGTCGGCTCACTGTGCGTGCCGGGCAGCGCCCGGCAGAGCAGCAGATAGCGGCTCATCTGATCGGTGATGGTCAACGGATAGCACCAATTGCCGTCCTGCATCCTGAACTGCCCTTTGAAGTCGGCACACCAGGTCTGGTTGGGTTCATCGACTGGACGTAAATGCGTCGGGGCACGCGGGCGCAAAGGATAGGGACGCCGCGCAATGACCAAGCCAGCCTTCTTCAACCACTCCCCAGCAGTGCTCGCGGCCGGCCATGGGATCTGTGGATCGGACTTTCGCAGGCGATCAATGATCTGTTTGGGGCCTCGATCAGGATGCTCGTTTTTCTTGGCCAGCAATGTGGAAATGATTTCATCCGGGGTTTGATGAGGGCAGTTCAAAGGCTTGCGGGATTGCTCTTTCAAGCCATCCACGCCGAGCGCTGCATACCGATCCAGCCATTTATCGACGGTTGGCCGGCTGACCCCATAACGCCGGCTCAATTGGCTCTTGGTGTAGCTGCCACTGAGCCAGTCACTGACTAATTTCACTCGTTGATCCATCGGGGACTCTTGATTCCAGGGCATGGTCAGCACCTCCTGACCATGATTGATACCTGTAAACCATGTCCCCGGTCTCAAACGTAAAGGATGTACCCGGTCTTTACCCACCC
>NZ_AKJQ01000072.1:0-642 GCF_000282255.1 Pseudomonas sp. GM25
ACCCGCGCAGCGAGGGGAACGACCTGTGGCTGCTCACCGAAATCTTCCACGAAGGCAAGCAGCCGCAAGTGCTGGAAGAGTCGGTGACCAGCGACACCACTGACCTGAAGGACGATTTCCATCAGGGCTATCGCAACCGCTTCAACGCCATCCCCTGGGACGTGCCGTATCGTCCGCCGCTGGATCACCCGAAGCCCAAGGTCCTCGGTTCGCAAAGCGCCGTGGTCACCGGTCCCGAAGGTGAAGAAATCTTCTGCGACCAATACGGCCGGGTGAAGGTGCAGTTCTTCTGGGACCGCGAAGGCCAGCACGACGACAAGACCACCTGCTGGATGCGCGTGGCCTCCAGCTGGGCCGCTGAAACCTTCGGTTCGATCAATATTCCGCGGGTCGGCATGGAAGTGCTGATCACATTCCTCGAAGGCGATCCCGACCAGCCCTTGATCACCGGTTGCCTGTACCACGGCGCCAACCTGCCGCCGTACAAATTGCCGGACTTCAAGACCCTGGCCACGGTCAAGAGCAAGGAATACAAGGGCAGCCGCGCCAACGAACTGCGCATCGACGACACCACCAGCGAGATCAGCATCGCGCTGCGCAGCGATCACGGCGCGAGCGCGATCAACCTCGGTTACCTGACCC
>NZ_AKJQ01000073.1:0-587 GCF_000282255.1 Pseudomonas sp. GM25
CGGCTGGGTCGCCCCCGGCCGCTACGCGCAAAAGATCGAACGCCTGAAACTGATGACCTCGCTGTGCGCCTCGATGCCCGCGCAAGCGGCCATCGCCGACTACCTGCAACACGGCGGCTACGACCGACACCTGCGCAAACTGCGCTACGCCCTCGAAGAACAGCAAAGCGCCATGCTCGCCGCCATCGCCCGCTACTTCCCGGCGCAAACCCGCGTGAGCCAACCGGCCGGCGGCTACTTCCTGTGGCTGGAGCTGCCACCGCAGATGGATTCGTTGAAGTTGTTTCAGATGGCGTTGGCGCAGGGGATCAGCATTGCGCCGGGGCCGATTTTTTCGCCGACCCAGCGATTCAGGAATTGCATTCGTTTGAACTACGGCAGCCCGTGGACCGAGGATGCGGAGAAGGCGATGGAGACGCTGGGGCGGATTGTGCGGTCGTTCTGAAAGACCGCTGATCGTTCCCACGCAACCAGTTGATCGTTCCCACGCTCTGCGTGGGAATGCCTCAAGGGACGCTCCGCGTTCCAGCTCTGGAAGGGACGCGGAGCGTCCCGGGCTGCATTCCCACGCGGAGCGTGGGAACGAT
>NZ_AKJQ01000074.1:0-36053 GCF_000282255.1 Pseudomonas sp. GM25
GCGTTGCCCTGCCGGCGGGCCCGGCGCAGACCTTGCTGGTGCCGTTGACCGCGACCTCGCCACTCAGCCAGGGCATGAAGGCCGGGCCAGTGATGCCGATGACGATCGATGGACAGCGCATCCTGCTGGCGAGCAGCAGCGGTGAGCTGGATCGCAGCCAGGTGGTGTCGGTCAGCCTGTCGATGGATCAGCCGAAAGCCGCGCAAAGTCTGTTGCTCGAGCGCTTTGGCGTGCAGGACGAAGGCGAGGTGATCAAATCCGCCTACGGCAATCTGGTGGATGCCTATGGCCAGTCGACTCGCAGCAAGTGGCCGGAAAAAGTCGCCAATGACGAACAACTGAAATCCGCCGCCGCCAAAGAACAGCAACAACTGAACACCTGGCTGGCCGAGCGCGAAAAATCGTCGCTGGACAAGTTCGGTGGCTGGAGCAAAGGCCCGGCGTTCAAGGCCAGCGGTTTCTTCCGCACCGAAAAACGTGACGGCCGCTGGTATCTGGTGACGCCCGAGGGCCATCCGTTCTATTCACTGGGCGTGAACACCGTCAGCCCGGAGGTCAACCAGACCTACGTGGCCGGTCGCGAATACATGTTCGAATCCCTGCCAAAACCGGAAGAGCCGCTGGCCAGCCATTTCGGCGAAGGCGACAACCGTGGCGGCAACGGTGTCGATCAGGGCCGTGGTTACAATTTCGGTCGCTGGTACGACTTCTACGGTGCCAACCTTCAGCGTCTGTATGGCGAGCCGTGCACCCCGGACAGCGGCAACAAAGCCGGAGTGGCCGAAGCCGCCAAGGCCGGGGCCGCAGAAGAAGCCGCGACCAATGCCAGTGCACCGGTCGCCGCCTCCGAGCAGCCGAAAGCCGGGGTCGCCGAGTCGGCAGCCACCAGCGGGCAAAGCGTTGCGGCGCCGTGCACGAACACGGTCGACGAGCAAAAGTGGGCCAGCCACACCCTTGATCGCCTGCAAGCCTGGGGCTTCAACACGGTCGGTAACTGGAGCGCCCCGGTTCTAGGTGACGCCGAGCGCATGCCGTACACCTTGCCGCTGTCGATCGTCGGCGATTACACCAGCATCAGCACCGGCACCGACTGGTGGGGCGGCATGCCTGACCCGTTCGATCCGCGCTTCGCCATGGCCACCGAACGCGCCGTGGCGATTGCTGCCCGCGATCATCGCGATGATCCGTGGCTGATCGGCTACTTCGCCGACAACGAGCTGGCCTGGGCTGGCCCCGGTGATGATCCGAAATCCCGTTACGCGCTGGCCTACGGCACTTTGAAAATGACAACCGACGTTCCAGCCAAACGCGCATTCCTCAAGCAGTTGCGCGACAAGTACCGCAATCAGGCGGGGCTGTCGAAGGCCTGGGGCATTGATCTGCCGGCATGGGAGTTGATGGAAGACCCGGGTTTCGAAGCGCCGCTGCCGAATCCGGAGCATCCGGAAATCGAGGCTGACTTCAAATTCTTCCAGAAGGTCTTCGCCGACACCTACTTCAAGACCATTTCCGACTCGCTGAAATGGCACGCGCCGAACCAGTTGCTGCTTGGTGGCCGTTTTGCCACCAGCACCCCGGAAGCCGTGGCGTCCTGCGCCCAGTATTGCGACGTGCTGAGCTTCAACATGTACACCCTGCAACCGCAGGACGGTTATGACTTCGCCGCGCTGCGCAACCTCGACAAACCGGTGCTGATCACCGAATTCAACTTCGGCTCCACCGACCGTGGCCCGTTCTGGGGCGGCGTGACTCCGTTGAGCAAGGAAGAAGACCGCGGCCCGGCCTACGCCAACTTCCTCAAGCAGGCTCTGAGCGAACCATCGATTGTCGGCGTGCACTGGTTCCAGTATCTGGACCAACCGGTGACCGGGCGCCTGCTCGATGGCGAGAACGGCCACTTTGGTCTGGTTGGCGTCACCGATCTGCCGTTCCAGGGTTTTGTCGAAGCGGTACGCAAGAGCAACCTTGCGACCGTCGATCAGTTGAACAAAGAGGCGCAGAAAGCGGCTGCCGCAGCGGACAAGGCCGGCCACGAAGCCGAAGGCGGCCGCAAGGCAGACGCCGGCAAAGGCCCGGGGCAGGGGGCTGGCCACACCGGCGGGCATTCGGGCAACGGTCACTGATCGTTACGAAACCTGAAGACCGCCCGGCCCGCAGCGGTTCCCAAAACCCTCACGGGCTGGAACAATGCGGGCCACTTTGTAGAGCGTTTTCGCGGGGGAGTTGCGGGTGCAGATTCAGGGACATTACGAGCTTCAATTCGAAGCGGTGCGCGAAGCCTTCGCCGCACTGTTCGACGATCCCCAGGAACGCGGCGCCGCGTTGTGCATCCGGGTCGGCGGGGAAACCGTCCTCGACCTCTGGTCCGGTACCGCCGACAAGGACGGCGCCGAGGCCTGGCACAGCGACACCATCGCCAACCTGTTCTCCTGCACCAAAACCTTCACCGCCGTCACCGCGCTGCAACTGGTTGCCGAAGGCAAGTTGCAGCTCGATGCGCCGGTCGCCCGTTACTGGCCGGAATTCGCCGCCGCCGGCAAGGAATCCGTAACCCTGCGCCAACTGCTTTGCCATCAGGCCGGTCTGCCTGCCCTTCGCGAGTTGCTGGCGCCGGAAGCGCTGTATGACTGGCAAACCATGGTCGACGCTCTCGCCGCCGAAGCACCGTGGTGGACGCCGGGCACCGGTCACGGTTATGCCGCGATCACCTACGGCTGGCTGATCGGCGAATTGTTGCGCCGCGCCGACGGTCGCGGGCCGGGGGAATCGATTGTGGCGCGGGTCGCCAAACCGCTGGGGCTGGATTTCCATGTCGGTTTGGCCGACGAAGAATTTCATCGCGTGGCGCACATCGCCCGGGGCAAGGGCAACACCGGCGACGCCGCTGCCCAGCGCCTGCTGCAAGTGACCATGCGCGAGCCGACGGCCATGACCACCCGAGCCTTCACCAATCCGCCGTCGGTGCTCACCAGCACCAACAAACCGGAATGGCGCCGCATGCAGCAACCGGCAGCCAACGGCCACGGCAATGCACGCAGCCTCGCCGGGTTCTATGCCGGTCTGCTCGACGGCAGCCTGCTGGAAAGCGAAATGCTCGAAGAACTGACCCGCGAACACAGCCTCGGCGAGGACAAGACCTTGCTGACCCGCACCCGTTTCGGTCTCGGTTGCATGCTCGATCAACCCGACGTGCCGAACGCCACTTACGGCCTCGGCCCGCGTGCGTTCGGCCATCCGGGTGCCGGCGGTTCCATCGGTTTTGCTGATCCGGAACACGATGTGGCCTTCGGATTTGTGACAAATACCCTGGGGCCGTACGTCTTGATGGATCCGCGCGCGCAGAAGCTGGCGCGGGTACTAGCCACTTGTCTGTAAAGCGTCGCCCGAGGCTCCAGGGCCGGAACCTCATGGCGAATTTCGTTTCAAAGCGTCTGTTTATCCGGGCGAAAGTCCTCTGATTGTTCACTACTTCTTTTTGTGGGTTTCCAATGTCGTCCAAACAAACTCTCGCCCTGGCCCTGTGTTTTGCAATCACTGGTTGTGCACAGACTCCGAAGAACGACGCCGATGGCGGCAGCTGGTGGCCGTTCGGTTCTTCCGACAAAGTCGCAGCCAAGGAGCCGGCTCCGGCGCCTGCGCCGTTGAAACCGGCCGCTACCGCGCCGGTTGCCAAGGCTGAGAGCAGCAGTCCGTGGTACTGGCCGTTTGGCTCGGACGACTCGGCGGCCAAGCCTGAAGTGAAAGCTGAAGCCAAACCCGAAGCAAAACCGGTCGAAGTGGCCAAGGCAGAGGCCGACAAGGGCGGCAAATGGTGGTGGCCGTTTGGCGGCAAGGAGCAGGACACGGCCAAAGTCGTGCCGATGCCCGATCCGAAAGTGACTCAGGCCTGGCTGGATGATTACGAACCGCGCCTGCGCACCGCGATCAAGGACAGCAACCTGCAACTCGAGCGCCGTGAAAACGTGCTGGTCGTGACCGCGCCGGTGGAAGGCTCGTTCAACCCGGATCGTCCGGCGATGCTGCTGCCAGTGACCCTCGGCCCGTTCACCCGCGTTGCGAAAATCCTTGAAGCTGACCCGAAAACCGCCGTGCTGGTGCTCGGTCACAGTGACACCACCGGCGCCGCTCCGGCCAACGTCAAGTTGAGCCAGGAACGTGCCCAGGCCGTGGCGGCGATCTTCCGCCTCAGCGGTCTGCAGCGTGATCGCCTGATGCTGCGCGGCATGGGTTCCGAAGCCCCGCGTGCTGCCAACGACAGCGTTGAAGGCCGTGCCCTGAACCGTCGTGTCGAACTGCTGGTGACGCCGCAAAACACCATGGTCGCGCTGCTGAGCAAATACAACATGCCTGCACCGAAGCCAGTGACGATGGTCGCTGCTCAGGACGTCAAGCCTGCCGCCAAACCGGTGACCCCGGCGCCGGCTGCGAAGAAGGCCGCTGTACCGGCCACCAAAAAGGCTCCGGCCAAGAAAGCTGCTGCCAAGGCTCCAGCGAAGAAGGCCCCGGCCAAGGCTCCGGCGAAAAAGACCGCGCCCGCCAAAGCTGCCGCAACCGACAAGAAAGTCGCTGCGACCGATACCACCAAAAAGTGATCCGCTAACGAAAAGGAATGCGCCGTGACCCAGTCTCTGGCAGATATGCGTCGTGATTACACCCGGGACGGCCTGACCGAGGCGCAAGCCCCGGCTGAGCCCTTTGCGTTGTTTCACCAGTGGTTTGCCGAAGCGGTGAAAACCGAACAGGCGCCAGTGGAAGCCAACGCGATGACCCTGGCCACGGTGGATGCGGACGGCCGTCCGCATTGCCGCATTCTGCTGCTCAAGGGGCTGGACGAGCAGGGCTTCACCTTCTTCACCAACTACGAAAGTGCCAAGGGCCAGCATCTGGCGGCGAACCCGTTCGCTGCCATGACGTTCTTCTGGCCGACCCTGGAGCGCCAGGTACGGATCGAAGGGCGGGTGGTGAAGGTCTCGCCTGAAGAATCCGACGCTTACTATCAGGTGCGACCGCTGGGCAGCCGTCTCGGCGCCTGGGCCTCACCGCAGAGCCGGGTGATCAACGGCCGGGGTGAACTGGAAGACTTGCTCAAGGCGACCGAACAGCGCTTCACCGACACCCAGCCCGATTGCCCGGAACACTGGGGCGGCTACCGTTTGCTGCCCGAGCGCATCGAGTTCTGGCAGGGCCGCGCCAGCCGCCTGCACGATCGCCTCAACTACCGTGTACAGGGCGCCGACTGGATTCTTGAACGTCTGGCACCCTGAGCAGTCTACCGAGCGGGATAGCCTGCCGCAGCGGCCTCAAGCCACTTCGGCAGGTCCCGGCGCTTGATCTTCTGCGCCTGAGCCTGCTTTAGCCGTTCGAGCATGAAGGCGCGTTTGCCTTCATCCTTGCCGGCCAGTGACAGGGCCAGGTCGCGATCCATCCAGCGTTTGATCCGCACATACAGCCACCAGTGGAAGTACAGACCGGCGGCGGTGGTGACGACAATGATGAAGTAATCCATGGAAATCCTTGGGTCGGCGGCGCAGGAAACGGATTTTGGCGCTACTGTTGGGTGAGTTCGCGGGTGCCTGTACCGGGCCTGAATGAAAGCAACTTTATCCGGGCGACGCCGTGACAGGCGTCAAGCTGCGGAGTTTAATGAATACCTGTCCTTTGGAGTTGATGCTATGCGTAAGTCTGTTCTGCTGGTTGCTTCCTTTTCCACGATGGCGATGTTGCTGACCGGCTGCCAGTCGAGCCTGACCGGTGACTCCTACTCCCGTGACGAAGCGCGTCGCGTGCAGACGATTCGCATGGGCACCATCGAATCCCTGCGTCCGGTGAAAATCGAAGGCACCAAGACCCCGATCGGCGGCCTCGCCGGTGCAGCTGTGGGCGGTGTCGGCGGCAGCGCCATCGGCGGCGGCAAAGGCAGCATCGTTGCAGCCGTTATCGGTGCGGTTGCTGGCGGCCTGATCGGTTCGGCCACTGAAGAAGGCCTGACTCGCACTCAAGGTGTTGAAATCACCGTGCGCGAAGACGACGGCAGCATGCGCGCCTATGTGCAGCAAGTGCAGGAGAATGAAGTGTTCCGCGTGGGTGAGCGGGTGCGAATTTCGACTGTTGGCGGGACCAGCCGCGTTTCGCACTAAGCGCAAACGAGCGGTAAAAGAAAACCCCGATCAGGTGACTGGTCGGGGTTTTTGTTTGTTTCCGGCATTAACGAAGCAGGAAAATCGTGTCTGCCGGACGCGCCTCTAAAGACGTGAGGATTGTTCGCTACAGCGATCCATGGACTATCAGGAAGGCAGCGCGGTGTTCCTTCTGCTCGCCGCCAACGTCACCGCATAACCGATCAAAGCCGCGAACACTGATCCTGTGAGAATGCCCATCCGGTCCATCCCGGCGTATTCACTGGCGCCCGGCACGAAGGCGAGGGAGCCGACAAACAGGCTCATGGTGAAGCCGATCCCGCAGAGGATCGCCACGCCCAACACCTGGCCCCAATTGGCGCCTTGGGGCAGGGCAGCGATGCCGGTCTTGACGGCGAGCCAGGTCAGGCCGAACACGCCGATGGTCTTGCCCAGCAGCAGGCCGACGGCGATGCCCATCGGCACGTGGTGGGTGAAGCTTTCAGCGGTTACGCCGGTCAGCGACAGGCCGGCGTTGGCGAAGGCGAACAGCGGCAGAATGCCGTAGGCGACCCACGGGTGCAGCGCGTGTTCGAGGGTCAGCAACGGCGAAGGCTCGGCATTCCTGGTGCGCAGCGGGATGCAGAATGCCAGGGTCACGCCGGCCAGCGTCGCGTGGACGCCGCTCTTGAGCACGCAGACCCAGAGGATCAAACCAATGATCATGTACGGCCCGAGCTTGACCACCCCGAGCCGGTTCATCGCCACCAGCGCCGCGATGCATGCCGCCGCGAGGCCCAGCGACAGGGTCGAGAGTTCGCCGGAGTAGAAGATCGCAATGATCACGATGGCGCCGAGGTCATCGATGATCGCCAGGGTCATCAGGAACAGCTTCAGCGACACCGGCACGCGCTTGCCGAGCAAGGCCAGCACGCCGAGGGCGAAGGCGATGTCGGTGGCGGTCGGAATCGCCCAGCCGTCGAGGGCGGCCGGATTGTCGCGGTTGAGGAACCAATAGATCAGCGCCGGCACCAGCATGCCGCCGATCGCCGCCGCGCCGGGCAGGACGATCTGCGAAGGTTTCGACAGCTGACCGTTGAGGACTTCGCGCTTCACTTCCAGGCCGATCAGCAGGAAGAACAGCGCCATCAGGCCGTCGTTGATCCACAGCAGCAAGGGTTTGGCGATCTTCAACGCGCCGATCTGCGCCACCACCGGGGTGTCGAGCAGGCCGCTGTACAACCACGACAGCGGCGAGTTGTTGATGATTAGAGCCAGGATGGCCGCGGCGATCAGTAACAGACCGCTGGCAGCTTCCAACTGAAAGAAACGCGTGAAAGTGCTACGCAGAGGCAAGGTCGCTCTCCATCGATAAAGTCAAAAGGTGGCACACCCTAACCCGTACCGTTAGTTGTTAAAACAAAAGTTATATTCTTTTTTGTTATATGCGGTTACAGAGCGCCAGGCCGACATGCAGCAGAGCCTAGCAGTTGCCCAAGGGAATGAAGCTCAGCTGTATCTGTCGGTGCCGTGGGATTTTTCCTAAGCTTGGGGGCTGAGCCTGTAAAGGCACTTCTGCCCGATTCAACGAGAACGACAGCCATGAGCGACAACCGACAGTGGGCCCGCGAAGCCATCCGGATCATCGAAGCGGACTTCCAGCGCAGCGCCGACACCCACCTGATCCCCTTGCCGCTGCCGGGGTTCCCGGGCATCGAGTTGTATTTCAAGGACGAGTCCAGCCACCCGACAGGCAGCCTCAAGCATCGGCTGGCCCGTTCGCTGTTTCTCTACGCGTTGTGTAACGGCTGGCTCAAGCCCGGCGCGCCGGTGATCGAGGCGTCCAGCGGTTCGACGGCGATTTCCGAAGCGTATTTTGCGCGGATGCTCGGCCTGCCGTTCATTGCGGTGATGCCGGCGACCACCTCCAAGGAAAAAATTGCGCAGATCGCGTTCTACGGTGGCCAGAGTCATCTGGTGGACGATCCGACCCAGATCTACGCCGAGTCCGAACGCCTGGCCCGCGAGCACGACGGTCACTTCATCGACCAGTTCACCTACGCCGAGCGGGCCACCGACTGGCGGGCGAACAACAACATCGCCGAGTCGATCTTCCAGCAGATGCGTTACGAGCAGCACCCGTGCCCGGCCTGGCTGATTTCCAGTCCCGGCACCGGCGGCACCACGGCGACCCTCGGTCGTTACGTGCGCTATCGCCAGCACTGCACCCGCGTGCTGTGCGCCGATGCCGAGCGTTCGGTGTTCTTCGACTTTTACCAGACCGGCGACGCCAGTTTGCGTCTGGACCACGGTTCTCGGATCGAAGGCATCGGCCGGCCGCGGGTAGAAGCGTCGTTCCTGCCGAAGGTAATCGATGCGATGGTCAAGGTGCCGGATGCCTTGTCGCTGGCGGCCATGCATTACCTGGCGCAGCGTCTGGGCCGCCATGTGGGCGGTTCGAGTGGGACCAACCTGATCGGCGCGCTGATGGCGGCCCAGCAGATGAAAGCGGCGGGGGAGTCGGGCTCGATCGTGGCGATCCTGTGCGATGGCGGCGAGCGCTACGCGGACACGTATTACGATCAGGCGTGGCTCAAGGCGCAGGGCTATGAGCTGGATGGATTGATAGCGGCCGTGGCAGCGAGTGCCGAACGGGGTGAGGCGCTGCCGGCCTCGGTTCTGCGCGCCAATATCTGACGCCGAAAACGACTGTGGGAGCGAATTCGCTCCCACAGTTTTTTGCAGTGTTTCAGGTCGTGCGGATCAGTCTTTCAAACCGAGGATGTCACGCGCCACGGCTTCCGCAATCCGAATCCCGTCAACACCCGCCGACAGAATCCCGCCCGCATAACCCGCGCCTTCACCGGCCGGAAACAGACCTTTGACGTTCATGCTCTGCAGCGTCTCGTTACGCGTGATGCGCAGCGGCGACGAGGTGCGGGTCTCGATCCCGGTCAATACCGCATCGTGCAGCGAGTAACCGCGAATCTGCTTCTCGAACGCCGGCAGGGCTTCGCGGATCGCTTCGATGGCGAAGTCCGGCAGGGCCAGGGCCAGATCGCCCAGTGCCACGCCCGGTTTGTACGACGGCTCGACTTCGCCCAGTTCGGTCGAAGGAATGTCGTTGATGAAGTCGCCGACCAGTTGCGCCGGCGCCTTGTAGTCGCTGCCGCCGAGGATGAAGGCGTGGGACTCCAGACGTTCCTGCAACTCGATCCCCGCCAGCGGGCCGCCCGGATAATCGACTTCCGGGGTGATGCCAACGACGATGCCGGAGTTGGCGTTGCGCTCGTTACGCGAGTACTGGCTCATGCCGTTGGTGACCACGCGGTTCGGCTCGGAGGTCGCCGCCACCACGGTGCCGCCCGGGCACATGCAGAAGCTGTAGACCGAACGGCCGTTCTTGGCGTGGTGCACCAGTTTGTAGTCGGCGGCGCCCAACTTGGGGTGACCGGCGTACTTGCCCAGACGCGCGCGGTCGATCAGCGATTGCGGGTGCTCGATCCGGAAGCCCACCGAGAACGGCTTGGCTTCCATGAACACGCCACGGCTGTGGAGCATGCGGAAGGTGTCGCGGGCACTGTGGCCGAGGGCCAGGACCACGTGTTTCGAATGCAGGGTTTCGCCGCTGGCCAGCTCGATGCCGACCAGTTGGCCGTCTTCGATCAGCACGTCGGTGACGCGTTCCTGGAAGCGCACTTCGCCGCCCAGAGCGCGGATCTCTTCGCGCATGGTCTCGACCATGCCGGTCAGACGGAACGTACCGATGTGCGGCTTGCTGACGTAGAGGATTTCTTCCGGCGCGCCGGCCTTGACGAACTCGTGCAGGACTTTACGGCCGAGGAATTTCGGATCCTTGATCTGGCTGTACAGCTTGCCGTCGGAGAACGTGCCCGCGCCGCCTTCGCCGAACTGCACGTTGGACTCGGGGTTGAGCACGCTTTTGCGCCACAGGCCCCAGGTGTCCTTGGTGCGCTGGCGCACTTCGGTGCCGCGTTCGAGGATGATCGGCTTGAAGCCCATCTGGGCCAGCAGCAGGCCGGCGAAGATCCCGCACGGGCCGAAACCGACCACGATCGGACGCTGGCTCAGGTCGCTCGGCGCCTGGCCGACGAATTTGTAGCTGACATCCGGCGCCACGTTGACGTTACGGTCGTCGGCGAACTTGCCCAGCACTTTGGCCTCGTCGCGCACTTCGAGGTCAATGGTGTAGATGAAGCACAGTTCGGAGGACTTTTTGCGCGCATCGTAGCTGCGCTTGAACAAGGTGAAATCGAGCAGGTCATCGCTGGCAATGCCCAGGCGTTGCACGATGGCAGCGCGCAGGTCTTCGTCGGGATGGTCGATCGGCAGCTTGAGTTCGGTGATTCGTAACATGACAGGATCCGGTTCGCGGGGCGCACAACTGCGCCAGGGCGTTTGAAGGCGGCGATTATAAGCCGCAACGGCCGGATCCCGTGAGAGTAAAACGATCAGTCGTTACGCGAACCGCCGAAATACCCGCAACCGCGCTGCACCTTGCCGTCGATACGCAGCTCGGCGCTCATGTGCTGCACGCTGCCGGTGCTGTTGTCGACGCAGCGCTGCGGCGCCACCCACAGCTCGATGCGCTGGTTGTTGGCTTCGCTGCTGAGATTGAAACGACCGTCGCCCAGTTGCTCTTCGACATAGGGCACGGCGAGCGGTGGCTGGCCTTCGCGGTCGATGACCAGACCCTTGCCGCTGACCTTGACGTTCCATTCCGGGCCATGGCCGGCGGCGCGCAGGATCAGTTGTTTGAAGTTGGGGTCGTCACAGGCGGTGCCGGAGCGTTCGACGCGATAAAGCTGGGTCAGGTCGAGGCGGTCGCCGGCGATCTTCCCGCGCACGTCGGCGAACAGCTTGCCCTGCTGATCGGCCAGGGTGGCGGCCTCTTGCAGGACGCTGGTGCCGCCGATGTCATTGACCACGTACTGGCGCTGCTCGCCGCAGGCCTGGAACACCAGTTTGCCGTCGGCAGCGGTCAGTTGCCCCTGCATCCGCGTCTGGCCGACGTGGGAGGCGCTTTCCCGCGCACCATCGAACAACTGGCACGCGGCAAACAACGGGAGCAGGGCAACAACGATCAGGGAACGGGCAACACGCATCTTTGGCTCTCCAGACAAGTGCCGCCACGTTACGCAGGCTGACCGTTCATCACAAGGGTTTAGCCCACGTGAAATGTCTGACCTGTCTGCAAGCCTTCGACACTTTTGGCGTAGGCCAATGCCACATCCGCCGCAGGAACCGGCTTGTAGCCACGGAAGTACGGGGCGTAGCTGCCCATGGCTTCGACCAGCACGGTCGGGCTGATCGAGTTCACGCGCAGGCCGCGTGGCAGCTCGATGGCGGCGGCACGGACGAAGCTGTCCAGCGCGCCGTTGACCAGTGCAGCCGAGGCGCCGCTGCGGATCGGATCGTGGCTGAGCACGCCGGTGGTGAAGGTGAACGACGCGCCGTCGTTGGCGAATTCGCGGCCGATCAGCAGCAGATTGACCTGGCCCATCAACTTGTCTTTCAGGCCGAGAGCGAAGCTGTCTTCGGTCATTTCACCCAGTGGAGCGAAGGTCACGTTGCCAGCGGCGCAGACCAGTGCGTCGAACTTGCCGGTCTGTTCGAACAGCTTGCGGATCGATGCGCTGTCGCTGATATCCACCTGGAAATCGCCGCTGCTGCGACCGATACGAATGACTTCATGACGCTGCGACAGCTCTTTGTCCACGGCCGAACCGATGGTGCCGCCCGCGCCGATTAACAGAATTTTCATCGTGATTGCCTCAAGTGATTGAACGAGGTTTCAGTCTAGAGTGGTTTTTTCTGCGGATAAGCGCACTAATGGGCAACCTTTGGTTTTCAAATGGAAACAATCCATGAGCGAGATGGATGATCTGGCGGCGTTCGCGGTGTTGATCGAAGCCGGAAGTTTTACCTTGGCGGCGCAGCAATTGGGGTGCAGCAAGGGGCAATTGTCCAAGCGCATCAGTCAGCTGGAGGCGCGGTTTTCCGTGGTGTTGCTGCAACGCACCACGCGTCGGCTGAGCCTGACGGCGGCCGGTGCAGCGTTGTTGCCGCAGGCGCAGGCACTTGTAGTCCAGGTTGAAAGAGCGCGTCAGGCATTGGCGCGATTGAAGGACGACATGGCCGGCCCGGTGCGTATGACGGTTCCGGTGTCGCTGGGGGAAACTTTCTTCGATGGCCTGCTGCTGGACTTCTCGCAGAAATACCCCGAAGTGCAGATCGAACTGGAGCTGAATAACAGCTACCGCGACCTGTCCCGCGACGGCTTCGATCTGGCGATTCGCACTGAAGTGGCCAATGACGAGCGACTGGTGGCCAGGCCGTTGCTGGCCTGGCAGGAAATGACCTGCGCCAGCCCTGAATATCTGGAGCGCTTTGGCGAACCGCTGACACCGCAGGCATTGGCCGAGCATCGTTGCCTGCTCAACAGTCATTACAGCGGCCGCGAGGAATGGCTCTATCACCAACAGCACGAACTGCTGCGGGTGCGGGTGTCGGGGCCGTTCGCCAGCAATCACTACAACCTGTTGAAGAAAGCCGCACTGGCTGGCGCCGGGATCGCTCGCCTGCCGTCCTACCTGTTGCAGGCGGAATTGGCTGACGGCCGATTGCGCTGGCTCCTGCGCGATTTTCAGACCCGGCGCATGCCGATGTACCTGGTGCATCCTTATCAGGGTGGATTACCGAAACGCACTCAGGTGCTGGCGGATTATCTGATCGGCTGGTTCAAGCTCAGCGGCGAGGCGCTGGACCGGTTGTAGTGCCTGGCGATCAGGTGATCGATCGACAGTTTGCCCGGCCCGGTCGTCATCAGGTACAGCAACACCGCCATCCAGGTGCCGTGGGTCGGGTAGGCATCCGGATACACGAACAACTGAATGGTCAGGGTCATGCCCAGCAATGCCAGCGCCGAAAAACGTGTGGCGAAGCCGACGAGAATCAAGACCGGGAAGAAGTGCTCGGCAAACGCCGCCAGATGCGCGGCGATTTCCGGCGACAGCAGCGGCACGTGGTACTCGCTCTTGAACAACGGAATCGTCGAGTCCGCCAGACGCGGCCAGCCGAGCTCGAAGGTGCCATCGATCAGGTCGACGGCCAGCCCTTCGACCTTGGTCTGCCCGGATTTCCAGAACACTGCGGCGATGGAAAATCGCGCGATGAAAGCGATCAGGCTGTGAGGGATTTTTTCCAGCAGCGCGATGGCGCGGGCAACGAGACTGTTCATGACGACACCTTTGGGTGGAAATGAGTGATGACGTGGCGGCTGATGAGCAGGGCGAGGGTCTGGCTGAGGTCGAAGGCCTCGGCGGATTCCAGCGTCTGCGTGAGTGACAGGCCAGCTTTGAGCTGGCGAATGAACTGGCTGGCGCCGCGATCCACGGCGAACACCTCGACTTCCAGTCCATTGCGCAGGATCAGCGCGTGTTGGGCGTGATGCAGATTGATCCCGGCCAGCGTCGCGTCGTGCTGATGCGCGGCCCAGATGTCCACTACGGCGAAGCTTGAATCGAGCAGATGCAGCGAAGGGTGCAGGCCGATGCGCAGTTCATTCAGCGCATCGGCATCTGCGAATACGGCAGTGATCCGCTCCTGACTCAGAGGCAATGCATCGGCAGCGTGATAGGCCTGCGTGCGCAAGCGTTCCAGGCTCGCGACATCGGCCAGATAGGGAACGCTCGCGGCTGGTTCGAACTCACTGATGAAGTCCGCCAGTTCACTGCCGAAGTCGCTCATCAACGGACTGTGTGGCGGATGGCTTTGCACGAAAATTCCGGCCATGGCCCGGAAGAATTCGTCCCCCACCAACTGCATCACCACGGGATAACTGTCGGCCAGTGCGTTGATCAACGAGCTCTGAACATTGTTGCGATACACCGCGAAACGGCTGGTCGGATCGGCACCGTTGGCACTGCACAAACCGTCGGGGCAGGGCAGGTCGATATCGAGCAACGCTGCGCTGAACGCGGCTTGAGTGCTCATGGCCGACCTCCTGCGCAGAGCAACAGCTCATCGGCCTGCTGCGCTTCCGCCAACAAGACGTTGAAGGCCGGCACCTGATTGTCCCGTTCGATCAACGTTGCCACCGGGCCGACGCGTTCCAGCGCTTGCCGGTACAACGACCAGACCGCTTGATCGATTGGCGCGCCGTGATCGTCGATCAGCAAGCGATCACCGAGGCTGTCGGAATCTTCGGCAAACCCGGCCAGATGAATCTCGCCCACCGCGTGCAGCGGCAATGCGTAGAGATAAGTCAGGGGATCGCGTTGATGATTGATGCACGAGACGTAGACATTGTTCACGTCCAGCAACAGACCGCAGCCAGTGCGCCGGATGACTTCGCGGATGAACTCCGCTTCGTCGATTGTCGAGCGCTCGAACGCCAGATAGGTCGCCGGGTTTTCCAGCAGCATCGGACGTTTGAGGGTGTTCTGTACCTGATCGATGTGTTCGCAGACGCGGTTCAGCGTCGGCGTGTCGTACGCCAGGGGAAGCAGGTCATTGAGGAACACCGGGCCGTGGCTCGACCAGGCCAGGTGTTCGGAAAAGGAGTGGGGTTGATAGCGCTCGATCAGTGCCGCCAGGTGTTTGAGGTGCTGAACATCCAGCGGGTTTTCGGCACCGATGGACAGCCCGACGCCATGCAGCGACAGCGGATACGCCTCGCGGATCAAACCCAGAAAATGATGAAACGGGCCGCCGGCCACCATGTAGTTTTCGGCGTGGACTTCGAAGAAACCGATGTCCGGACGTGAATCGAGCACTTCGCTGAAGTGCTCGCTCTTGAGCCCCAGCCCGGCACGGGACGGGAGCCCGGTAAGGGCTGCCCGAGTGCGGCGCAAGGCATGGTCGCAGGATGTGATCATGATCGACACTCGGGCGGCTCCCGGATCAGGACTTGGCTTTGAACGCTTCGAGCTGACCGAAACCGGTCGGCGAGGTTTTGCTTTCGGTGGTGGCGCAGGTACCTTTCGGAACCAGTTTCCAGGCGTTGGCCTGATGATCCATTTTCGCGGTGCCGGCACAGGTGGTGCCCGCGCCTGCGGCGCAATCGTTCTTGCCTTTCATGGCCACGCCGAAGCATTTTTCCATGTTGTCGTCAGCGGCGTGGGCGGTGGAGACGGCAGCGATGCTCAGTGCAGAACCGAGGGCCAGAACCAGGGCGGTGGCGGACAGGGTGCGGGTGGTAGCAGTCATGATGTTTCTCCGGTTTGAACTTGGGTTTGAACAAGCGATTGCGCTTGCTTGCCCCACTAGAGAAACGACTCGGCGATGCGTTACAGCGATCGGTAAAAGTTTTTTTGCCGGGCACAAAAAAACGGCCCGAAGGCCGTTTTTTTTGAAGCGATCGATCAACCGCCGAGGTACGCCTCGCGCACTTTCGGGTCGGTCAGCAGCGCTTCGCCGGTGCCTTGCATCACCACCCGGCCGTTCTCCAGAACGTACGCACGGTCAGCGATTTTCAGCGCCTGGTTGGCGTTCTGCTCGACCAGGAACACCGTCACACCGTCCTTGCGCAGCTGTTCGATGATGTCGAAGATCTGCTGGATGATGATCGGTGCCAGGCCCAGCGACGGTTCGTCGAGCAACAGCAGTTTCGGCTTGCTCATCAGCGCACGGCCGATGGCGAGCATTTGCTGTTCGCCGCCGGACATGGTGCCGCCGCGCTGGTTGAAGCGTTCTTTCAGGCGTGGGAAAAGTCCGAGAACCTTGTCCATCTGTTCCTGATAGTCGCCCTTGTCGGTGAAGAATCCGCCCATGGACAGGTTTTCTTCGACGGTCAGACGGGCAAACACCCGACGACCTTCCGGTACCACGGCGATGCTCTTGCGCATGATCTGCGACGAGTCCTGGCCGACCAGTTCCTCACCCATGTAGCGGATGCTGCCGCTGTGGGCCTGCGGCGAACCGCAGAGCGTCATCAGCAGCGTGGACTTGCCGGCACCGTTGGCGCCGATCAGGGTCACGATCTCGCCCTGGCGGACTTCGACGTTGACGCTGTGCAGGGCCTGGATCTTGCCGTAGAAGGTGGAAACGTTTTCGAACTGCAGCATTTACGCTTCCCCCAGGTAGGCTTTGATCACTTCAGGATTGTCGCGGATCTGTTCCGGCGTGCCGTCGGCCAGAGGCGTGCCCTGGTTGATCACGACGATGTGGTCGGAAATGCTCATGACCAGTTTCATGTCGTGTTCGATCAGCAGCACGGTCACGTTGTGCTCTTCACGCAGCACGCTGATCAGCGCCTTGAGGTCTTCGGTTTCCTTCGGGTTCAGGCCGGCGGCCGGTTCGTCGAGCATGAGGATCCGCGGACGGGTCATCATGCAGCGGGCGATTTCCAGACGACGCTGCTGGCCGTAGGCCAGGGTGCCGGCAGGGCGGTTGGCGAACTCTTTCAGGTTGACCTTTTCCAGCCAGTACTCGGCGAACTCCATGGCCTCGCGCTCGCTCTTGCGAAACGCCGGGGTCTTGAACAGGCCGGACAGGAAGTTGGTGTTCAGGTGACGGTGCTGGGCGATCAACAGGTTCTCGACCGCCGTCATGTCCTTGAACAACCGCACGTTCTGGAAGGTGCGCACCACGCCTTTGAGGGCAATCTTGTGGCCCGGCAGGCCGTGAATCGGCTCGCCGTCCAGCAGGATGCTGCCGCCCGATGGCTGGTAGAAACCGGTCAGGCAGTTGAACACGGTGGTCTTGCCCGCGCCGTTCGGCCCGATCAGTGCCACCACCTGTTTTTCCTTCACGGTCAGGGCCACGCCGTTGACCGCCAGCAGGCCGCCGAAGCGCATGCTCAGATTTTCGACTTTCAGGATCTCGCGGCTCATTTGCGCAGCTCCATGTGAGGACGTTGCATGGGCAGCAGACCTTGAGGTCGCCAGATCATCATCAGCACCATCAGGGCGCCGAACATCAACATGCGGTACTCACTGAACTCACGCATCATTTCCGGCAGCAGGATCATCACCACGGCCGCGAGAATCACGCCCAGCTGCGAGCCCATGCCACCCAGCACCACGATGGCGAGGATGATCGCCGACTCGATGAAGGTGAACGACTCCGGCGTCACCAGACCCTGACGGGCGGCGAAGAAGCTGCCGGCGAAACCGGCAAATGCCGCGCCGAGGGTGAACGCCGAGAGCTTGATCACGGTCGGGTTGAGGCCCAGCGCACGGCAGGCGATTTCGTCTTCACGCAGCGCTTCCCACGCACGGCCGATCGGCATGCGCAGCAGGCGGTTGATCACGAACAGCGCCGCCAGCGCCAGCAACAGAGCAACCAGGTAGAGGAAGATCACCTTGTTGATCGAGTTGTATTGCAGGCCGAAATATTCGTGGAAGGTTTGCATCCCTTCTGCGGCTTTACGTTCGAAGGTCAGGCCGAAGAACGTCGGTTTCTCGATGTTGCTGATGCCGTTCGGGCCGCCGGTGATGTCAGTCAGGTTACGCAGGAACAGGCGGATGATTTCCCCGAAGCCCAGGGTCACGATCGCCAGGTAGTCGCCGCGCAGACGCAACACCGGGAAGCCGAGCAGGAAGCCGAACGTCGCCGCCATCAGGCCGGCAATCGGCAGGCAGATCCAGAAGCTCAGGCCATAGTAGTGCGACAGCAGCGCGTAGCTGTAGGCACCGACGGCGTAGAAGCCGACGTAACCCAGGTCGAGCAGACCGGCCAGACCGACCACGATGTTCAGGCCCAGGCCGAGCATCACGTAGATCAGGATCAGCGTCGCGATGTCCACCGCGCCACGGGAGCCGAAGAACGGCCACACCAGCGCACCGATGATCAGCGCGATGATGAAGTAGCGTTGGGTGGTCGGCAGGGTCAGGAAGTTGCTGGCCTTGGCCGGAATCAGCGGCATGCCTGGCGACGAACGCCACGCCTTGCTGATCTGCTGGTTGAACAGCACCCGCAGGAACATCAGCACCGAGCAGATGGCGATGGTCGCCAGAATGGCCGGGCTGGTGTTGTGCACTTCCAGGTTGACACCGACGATGGTCAGTTTCAGACCCAGTACCGGATAGGCCACGGCCCAGACCAGCAAGGCACTGAACAGCGCCTGTTTAAGATTCCTAGTCATACTTTCTCAACCTCCGGACGGCCCAGAATGCCGGTCGGACGGAACAACAGCACCAGAACCAACAAGCCGAAAGCCACGACGTCCTTGTACTGGTCGCCGAAGATATCGGCGCCAAAGGCTTCCGCCACCCCGAGCACCAGCCCGCCGAGCATGGCGCCGGGGATGCTGCCGATCCCGCCCAGTACCGCAGCGGTGAAGGCCTTGAGGCCGACGAGGAAACCGGCGTTCGGGTTGATCACGCCGTATTGCATGCTCAGCAGCACGGCCGCGACGGCCGCCAGCGCAGCACCGATGACGAAGGTCAGGGCGATGATGTTGTTGGTGTTGATGCCCAGCAGGTTGGCCATCTTGATGTCTTCGGCGCAGGCGCGGCAAGCGCGGCCCAGGCGAGAGCGGGAGATGAACAGCGTGAGGCCGAGCATGGCGATCAGGGTCACCACGAACACCACGATTTGCATGTAGGAAATCAGCACTTCATGTGCGCCACCTGGGCCGAAGGCGAAGTTGCCCGGAATCAGGTTGGGGATTGCTTTGTCCTTGGAGTCTTGCGCCAGCAGAACCGTGTTCTGCAGGAAGATCGACATACCGATCGCGGAAATCAGCGGGATCAGACGGTTGCTGCCGCGCAACGGGCGGTAGGCAATGCGTTCGATGCTGTATCCGTAGGAACTGGTGACGACGATGCTGGCGATGAACGCCACGGTCATCAACAGCGGGACGCTTTCGAGTCCCATCATGGTCAGCCCGGCGATGGCGATGAACGCCACGTAGGAACCGATCATGTACACCTCGCCGTGGGCGAAGTTGATCATTCCAATGATGCCGTAGACCATCGTGTAGCCGATGGCGATCAGGGCATACATGCTGCCAACGTTCAAGCCGTTAACCAGCTGTTGGAAGAAGTGATAGATGTCAGGCATTACAGCGCTCCTAAAAACCTGATACGCATTTCACTGGTGGAGTCATTTTCCCGCCCGGTCCCGTGGATCTTTATCCACTTCGAATCCGGGTTTTGCCAGCGAACCGCTGATGACGGTTTTGAGATTTTCAGGTGGGGAGACTGGCGGATCACGCCAGCGCGGCCCAATACATTCGTAAAACAAAGCCCACGGCACGCCGTGGGCTTTATTGGCAGTCAGTCAGGCAGCGCCTTACTGAGGCGACACTTCGGTTTTAGGTTTGCCGTTGTGCCACTCGTAAACCACGAATTTGAAGTCCTTCAGGTCGCCCTTGGCGTCGTAGCTCAGGTCGCCGGTCGGGGTCTTGAAGGTGCCGGCGTGGATGGCTTCAGCCACCTTGGCAGGGTCTTCGGACTTGGCTGCGGTGATACCTTGGGCAATCAGTTCAACCGCCGAGTAGGCCGGGAACACGAACGGACCGCTCGGGTCTTCTTTCTTGGCCTTGAATGCATCGGCCAGGGCCACGTTGGCCGGATCCTGGTCGAAGGATTTCGGCAGGGTCACCAGCAGGCCTTCGGACGCGTCCTTGGCGATCTGGGTGATCGAGTCGTTACCCACGCCTTCCGGACCCATGAACTTGGCTTTCAGGCCTTTTTCCTGGGCTTGACGCAGGATCAGGCCCAGCTCCGGGTGGTAGCCGCCGTAGTAGACGAAGTCGACGTTGGCTTGCTTGAGCTTGGCGATGATCGCGGAGAAGTCCTTGTCGCCGGCGTTGATGCCTTCGAACACGGCAACCTTGGTGCCTTTCTTCTCGAGGGTGGATTTGACGGCGGTGGCGATGCCTTCACCGTACTGCTGCTTGTCGTGCAGCACGCCGACGATTTTCGGCTTCACGTGATCGGCGATGTAGTTACCGGCGGCAGGGCCCTGGGCGCTGTCCAGACCGATGGTGCGGAAGACCATTTTGTAACCACGGTTGGTGATGTCCGGGCTGGTGGCAGCCGGGGTGATCATGATCACGCCTTCGTCTTCGTAGATGTCCGAAGCAGGCTGGGTGGAGCTGGAGCACAGGTGACCGACCACGAACTTGACGCCGTCGTTGACGACCTTGTTCGCAACCGCTACCGCTTGTTTCGGATCGCAAGCGTCATCGTATTCAACGGCTTCGAGCTTCTTGCCGTCGACGCCGCCTTTGGCGTTGATCTGTTCGATGGCCATTTTCGCGCCACTGAACTGCATGTCGCCGTACTGGGCTACTGGACCGGTTTTAGGGCCGGCGATACCGATCTTGATGGTGTCAGCTGCGAACGAATGGCTGGCAACCCCGGCCAGAACCATAGCGGCAAACAGTTTGGAAATCTGCTTAGTAGCCTTAGTCATAGTGCTCCACTCTTACTGTTGTATTTTTTTAGAGTCCTGACGCCGTAGCAGCAGAACCGGGACAGATATCTAGGCGATACCCTCCGGAAAAGCCCCCGGCAACTGTACCGGTACAGTGTAGAGCGCCGGTTGTTGGCCTGGGAAGCTGGCGCCAGGGGGCAAAACCTGAGGGTGTCGCTTAAATGAAAGAAAAAGACAGAATTGCGGCGGGACGTTCAGAGGGCTTATACCCCAATCATCAGCATTCCTTGGCGTTCCTGCTCTTTTCGTTCGGTACGGCCTTTTGCAACCGGGTTTTTCTGCCGGACCACCGACGTTATCATTCGCGCCGATTTCTTTTCCGGACAGTCCCATGAATCAAGAACCTAGCACCCTCTATGCCAAGCTGCTTGGTGAAACCGCATCTATTACCTGGAAAGAGCTGGAGCGCTTCTACGCCCAGGGTGCCCTATTGTGGGTCGACGCCAGCCTGGATTTGATCGCGGTCGCCGAGGCCGTGGCGTCGGATCAGGGCGAGAAAGTCGCTGCCTGGCTGGCCGAAGACAAGGTCGCCAAGCTGTCTGAAACGCGGGCGCTGGATATTTTCGAGCGCGATCCCGAGATGTGGGCGGTGGTGGTCCGGCCGTGGATCCTGGTCCAGGAAAGGGCAGCGGCCTGACAGGTTGCACCTTGTTGGTGCGAGTGCCGGCCGGCAAAAAGTGTGTAATGGAGTAGCGTGATGGCCGATTGCCGTAGAGAAATGCCACAAGCGTGGGTGGCATAACGGTGACGTAAACGTAACGGGCACAGTTTAGTAAGCAGCCTAACGGCTGCTTAATTGTTTCGGGATGTTGGAAAGGCTGAAATCTTCAGTGAATTAGAGGGCCTCTTCGCGAGCAAGCCCGCTCCCAAAGGAAATGCATTCCATTGTGGGAGCGAGCCTGTTCGCGATGGGGGCGCCTCGGTCCGATGTCAGACCGAGTAAGACTTGCCAGTATGGTTATTGAGGGAAATAACCTTGGTCTTGCCGATCCGGTGACGGTAGATCTCGCGCAGGTACTTGATCGACTTCTTCACGCAATCGCGCGACAGGCGAATGTCGTTGATCGAGACAAACTTCTCTTTGTCGTTGATCAGCTCGCGGTACTTCTTCTCGTACATCGGTTTGATCGCGTACCAGTTGGTATCGAGGATCTTCGCCGGGTTCTCGAATTCGTTGAGCAGGTCGTCGATGCGGTCTTCGTCGAATTCTTCGTTGATGATGAAGTCGAGGATCGAGTTGTCCAGGGTCTCGTCGAAACGGTACGGGGTCTTGGCGAAGCAACGTTTGATGAACGCCACGATCAGCGTCAGGAAGTCGTCCGACAGGCACGGGCTCTTGGCGATCAGGGTGGTCAGCGACAGGTTGGCCGAGGCGCCGATCACCAGCGCGTAGCGCTTGAGCGTGGTGTTGGGGAACAGGCTGTTGAGGTGGGTCTTCAACCGGTTCAGGTCCATGTACGACAGCTTGTAGTCTTTTGGCAGCGAAACGATCGAGACCACCGACGAGCAGTTCTTGAAGAAGTGCAGGTCGTGCAACGCGGCGGCGTCGTAGCCGGAGTTCTTGTACTGCTCCAGCGAAGCGCGATAACGCTTGGATTCGATCGGCAGCAGGCTGATGCCTTCGATGGCCTGGGTCACCTTGTTGAAGTGCGGCAGGTCGATCGAACGGAAGAACAGGTCGTCGATGTTCAGGCGCTGCGGCTCTTTGTCGAACACCTTGAACTTGTCGCTGCTCGGCGGCGGAGTTTCCGGCACCACGGATTCGGCGTAGGCAATCGCCACCGGGCCGGCCAGACTCATGAACAGGTCGTTGGCGTCCAGGCGAATGGTCTCGCCGATGTCGATGCCGGCGCGACGGAAATAGTTCTGGTCGTAGTCGGTCGTGACCGCCTGGGCCGTCAGAATGTTGAAGATCTGCTGCGAGATGTATTGGTTGGCGTGTTTCTCCATCGCATTGACATCAATGTTCTGGATGTTGCCGTCATCGCTCTCTTCGGCGTAACGCATGATGTCGTTGGAGATCAGCATCATCGCGTTCCATGGGCGGATACGGCCCATGACGCTGGCTTCGCTGCTGTCTTCGTTGGCGAAGTTGTACGAGAAATCCCATTCTTCCGACAGGTATTTGCACAGCAGGCGACCGGCGTTGATGTGCAGCGCCTCGGACATTTCGCTGCGGTGGTCGGAAATGTTCGGCAGCACGCAGATGCCGCTGGTGAAGATCGGTTCGAACACGAACGAATGACCGCTCTTGCCGTCATGTTCGTCCATCGGCTTGGTGTCGAACGTCTTGTTCATGTACGAGTGCTGCTGGGCCAGGCCGAATTCCGAGGCCATGCCCGAACCGGTACCGCCGCCGGCACTGAAGATCGAGAAATACAGGCGCGACTGGTTGGCCTTGATGCCGCAGCTGTCGATCAGGTACGAGTGGATCATTTTCCAGTCAGGGCTGGAGAAACGCTGGGTGTCCTTGTTGAGGATGATCTTCGCCAGGTACTGGCCGAGGATCGGCGCGTTACCGGCGCCACCGGCGTGGACTTCCGACAAGTCCATGATCTTCATCTTGCTGTAGTCGCGCAGGAAACCGCTTTTTTCGCCCTTGCGCGAGAAACGGATGCGTCCGGCGATGTCCTTGTCGAGGTCGCCAAGCATCACCAGCGGTTCCACCAGGAACACCGGTTTGCTGCCCTTGTTCGGGCCGATCCGCAGGTTGGTCTTGATCCACTGGGCCGGGCTGTAGCCCTTGTCGGCCAGACGACGCTCGCTGGAGGGGCGATCTTCGTTGTTGAATTCGTTGAGGTAGAACTTGCGCGCGTTGTACACCAGCTCCGCCACGTCGAGGGCGATGTTGGAGCCGCAGCGACCGAGGCCGATCAGGCACACCGACGGGAATTCCTGGTCGTTGTGCTGTTCGTTGTCGCCTTCCAGGTGCGGCGGGCGCGGGAACACCAGGTCACGCAGGCCATCGAGGTTGTCGAGGATGCGGTCAGTGTTGGTTTCGGTGAAGTACAGGTATTGCTGGGTGCCCAGCGGGCGCGAGGGTGGCAATGGCTTCATCGGGGCAGGGCTGTTCGCCGCAGGGCTCAGAGTCAGATCGGATACCGCAGTGGCCGGATTGTTTTTAGAAGTCATTGTGCGCCATATACCTGGACTGGTTGGATCAACGACCGCTGTCGTCGAGCCTCACGGAATGGGAATCTCGCGTCTTTTTTCTGCGCGTGTTTTGCCCGTGCGTCAGGGACTTTGCCTGAGTGCCGCGCGGGGGAATCCTTTCCTGATCGATGATGAATCGGCCATTATTCGGCGATCTTTAATCAAAAGGAGGCTAAATGATGTCAACGCGACCTTCGTTGGGGTTTGCCGGAATCGGCCTGATGGGCCTGCCGATGTGCCGCCGCTTGCTGGCCGCCGGTTATCCGCTGACCGTGTGGAACCGCAACCCGGCCAAGTGCGCGCCGCTGGTCGAGGCCGGCGCCCGGCAGGTGGCGACCCCCGCTGAACTCTGTGAACAGGCTGACGTGGTGATGCTGTGCCTGGCGGACACGGCGGTGGTGCGCGAGGTGGTGTTCGGCCCGGCGGGCGTGGCCGAAGGGGCGAAACCCGGTCAGTTGCTGGTGGATTTTTCCAGCCTCGAACCGACGGCCACCCGTGAAATGGCGGCCGAGCTGGCCGGCAAGACAGGCATGGCCTGGCTCGATTCGCCGGTGTCCGGCGGGGTGGTCGGGGCCGAAGCCGGTAGTCTGGCGATCATGGTCGGCGGTGATGCAGCGGACCTTGATCGCGTGCGACCGGTATTGCTCGAACTCGGGCAGCGCGTCACGCACATGGGCGGCGTCGGCGCCGGTCAGGTGACCAAGGCCTGCAATCAGATGATCGTCGCCTGCAATGCCTTGGTAATCGCCGAAGTAGTGGCGCTGGCCGAGCAGGCCGGGGTCGATGCCAGTCTGATCGCCGAAGCGCTGGCCGGTGGTTTTGCCGATTCCAGGCCGTTGCAGATCCTCGCCCCGCAAATGGCCGAAAGCCGTTTCGAGCCGGTGAAGTGGCACGTGCGCACGCTGCTGAAAGATCTGGATACCGCAGTGAAGTTTTCCCGGGAAACCGGCTCGGCCACGCCGATCAGCGGATTGGCCGCACAACTGATGCGCCTGCATGGGGCACAAGGCTTTTTGCAGAAGGATCCAGCGACACTGGTGCAAATGTACCGCGCGCCAGACTCAGCGGATTGAGCGTGTGCGCGTGTTTGCGTTGGTTGATTTCCTCCAGCACCGGGCGCAGTTCGGCCAGTGGCACCGGGCGGCTGAGCAGGTAACCCTGAATGAAGTCGCAGCCCGAGCGCTCAAGAAACTCGTATTGCTCCAGGCTTTCGACGCCTTCGGTGACCACCTGCAAGTGCAGGGTGTGCGCCATGACGATGATCGCCTGGACAATCTCCATGTCGGCGGTGGCCTTGGGAATGTCGAGGATGAACGAGCGGTCGACTTTCAGGGTGTTGAGCGGCAGGCGTTTGAGATAGGCCAGCGACGAATAGCCGGTGCCGAAGTCGTCGATCGACAGTGACACGCCGAGGGCGCGGATTTGTCGCAACAACACCAGGGTGTTGGCGATGTTGCCCATCAAGGCGTTTTCGGTGACTTCCAGTTCCAGCCGCTCCGGGGCGACCCCGGCGCTGCGCAGGGCATGCTCGATTTCATTGGCCAGTTCTTCCCGGGCCAGATTCAGCGGTGAGCAGTTCCAGGCAATCTTCAGATCATCGCAACCATGGCGCGACAGCTCGCCGAGGTCTTCACAGGCCTTGCGCAGGACCCAGTTGTCGAGCTCGGCAATCAGCCCGTTGTTTTCGGCGATGGCGATGAATCGATCCGGGGTGAGCAGGCCGTGCACCGGGTGCTGCCAGCGGATCAGCGCTTCGAGCTTGGTGACCTTGCCGGTCTTGAGTTCGAAGATCGGCTGGTAATACAGCAGCAGACCGTTCTCCTGACGCAGGGCGTGGCGCAGCTCTTCCTCCAGTTGCAGTTCGAGGCTGGCGCGGTTCTTCAGGTTGGAATCGAAGAAGTGCACGCCGTTGCGCCCGGCACCCTTGGATTGGTACAGCGCCAGATCCGCGTGCTTGAGCAGTTCATCGCAGGTGGAACCGTCCTCGGGGAACAGGCTGATGCCGATGCTGGTGGTCATCACCATGCGCCGTCCGGCCAGTTCGATCGGCTCCTTCATCTTGACCATGATGCGCTGGGCCAGGTTGCGCGCTTCTTCGCGGTCGCGCAGGCCGATCAGGATGCAGAACTCGTCGCCGCCGAACCGCGCGACCACGTCTTCATGGCTGCGCACCGAACCCTTTATGTGCTGGGCGATGACCTTTAGCAGTTCGTCACCGGCGTCATGGCCGAGGCTGTCGTTGATGCGTTTGAAGTGGTCGATGTCGAGAAACATCACCGCCAGCATCCCGCCTTCGCTGGATTTCTGGCTGAGCTTTTCAGCGAAGATCTGATTGAAGCCGCGCCGGTTGATCAGATTGGTCAGGGCGTCGTAGTTGGCCACGTGCTGCAGCGACATGCGTGCCTGATCGAGCTGGCTGAGCAGGGCGTTGACCCGACGCAGATCGTGTTCCTTGTTTTGCAGCTTCTTGTCGGCCAATGCGGCGCTGATGGCGCTGCCGAGAATCAGCAGCGTGATCAGCGCGACGGTCAGGCCCAACTGCAAGTGACCGGTTTGCGACGCCAATGTCGGTAATTGCCCCTCGGGCAGCACCAGTTGCAGCGCTGCCATGCCGGTGAAATGCATGCTGAGGATGCCGGCGCCGAGAATCACCGCGGCCAGGTATTTGAGCATCTGGATGTGCAGGCCGCTGCCTTCGCGCAAGTAACCGGCCACCCACAGTGCGGCGAAGCTGGCGCCGATGGCGATCACGATCGATGACACGAACAGGGTGGGTTCGTAGTAAGCCGTGGCGGCGGATTCGATGGCGGCCATGCCGACGTAGTGCATGCCGGCGATGCCCAGACCGATGACGATGGCGGTCTTGAGGTATTGCAGCAGACTCGGTTGCGGATGGCTGAGGGTGTGCATCGCCAGCCAGGACGCCAGTAACGCGATCACCAGCGAAAACAGGGTCACGGGCAGGTCGTACTGAATGTCGATCGGCGCCTGGAACGCCAGCATGCTGATGAAGTGCATGGCCCAGATACCGCCGGCCAGGCAGGTTGCGCCAATCCAGCGCCACAGTCGCTGCGAACCGGGTTCTTCAGCGTGGACGACCCGCTCGGCCATGTCGAGGGTGGCGAAACTCGCGGCGCAGGCGACCAGGTAAGCCACCAGCACCAGCAGGGGATTGTGTGTGCAATTGAGGATGACCTGCCCGCTCTCCGGCTGCTCGGCAACAAATTGCAAACCAAGCCACTCCATAGCATGCCCCGTCTCTGAGTACGTCCTTACTGCGTCATCAACGCAGGCGAATGTTTGCAGTATAGAGGCGGTTTTTGGCGTGCAAGCGGTAGTGGCACATTGGCGCTAATGATTTTGGCATGAGCGTCATAGCGTTTGGCGCTAAGCGTTGAAACGCCTGAACTCAGGCGACTTCGTTCCAGTGCGGTTGCAGCGGCGGCAGGCCGAAACGGGCCCGCGCCTTGTCGCAGTCGGTGTTCTGTTCGCCGTTTTCCCACGACGCCTCGAACTCGCGGCAGGGGCTGGAACGCTTGTCGTAGATCGTGCAGGCCACTGATTTTCCGACCTCACCCTCCAGCGCGGTACAACGCGGCGCCTTGCGGTCGGTGCCGATCATCGCGACCCGGCTGGGCGTGATCTGGGTGACCAGTTCATCGGGCACGGTCCCGCCGGAGGATGCGCATTCACCCCAGAAAAAAGAAACACGAAAATGGGAACAGCAGGCACCGCAATTCAGACACGGACTGACTTCGGACATGGGCGGGGGTATCAAAGGGATTGATCGGCAGGATCCGGACGGATCCGGCGGCCATTCTAGGCTTTGCCACGGCGTTGGGAAGGGGGGCGAGAAAGTATTTTTTCATTGCCGGATTTTTCCGCAAAACCCCCGGTTTTCGGGGGATTCGAAGCATTTCAAGGGCTTACGTTTCGTTACACGGCCATGGCCCGTCATCAGGCTGACGAATGATCACAGACAGCCCCGACGAGCGTGACTAGATTGCAGGTTCCGGGCTCGGATGCGTTGGCAGTGAAGCCCCAATAACAATAAAGAGACGGACCCATGCAGAACTCGACCCAAGCGGCGAATGCCTGGCGCATTCTGTTCCTGCTGTTCCTTGCCAACCTGTTCAACTTCTTCGACCGCACCATCCCGGCGATCATCATCGAACCGATCCGCATGGAATGGCACCTCAGCGACTTCCAGCTGGGGATCGTCGGCACTGCGTTCACTCTGGTCTACGCGATTGCCGGGTTACCACTGGGCCGCATGGCCGACACCGGTTCGCGCAGCAAACTGATGGGCTGGGGCCTGGCGACCTGGAGCGCGCTGACGGCGGTCAACGGTCTGGTCGGCAGTTTCTGGAGTTTCCTGCTGGTGCGCATGGGCATCGGCATTGGTGAAGCCAGTTACGCGCCCGCCGCCAACTCGCTGATCGGCGACCTGTTCCCGGCCCATCGCCGGGCCCGGGCCATGGGCATTTTCATGCTCGGCCTGCCGCTGGGGCTGCTGCTGGCCTTCTTCACCATCGGCTGGATGGTCAAGGCGTTCGACAGCTGGCGCGCGCCGTTCTTCATCGCCGCCGTGCCGGGGCTGGTGCTGGCGGTGTTCATGTTCTTTATCAAGGAACCCAAGCGCGGTGCGGCTGAAACCGTGCAGGTGTCCCAAGAGAAAGTCGACAAGCCGATTCGCCGCGTTCTCGCCGTGCCGACCTTCCTGTGGCTGGTGATGGCCGGGCTGTGCTTCAACTTCGCGACCTACGCCTGCAACTCGTTCCTGGTGCCGATGCTCCAGCGTTATTTCCTGATGCCGTTGCAGGAAGCGGCGGTGGCGACCGGGGTGATCGTCGGTGTGACCGGTTTGATCGGCCTGACTCTCGGCGGCTGGATCGCCGACAAGATTCACCAGCGAGTGGCCAACGGGCGACTGCTGTTTGCCGCGTTCAGCCTGATCATCTCGACCCTGTGCACGGCGTGGGCGCTGCATGCCGGGCGCATCGAGATCGGGGTGTTTGTCGCAGTGTTCAGCGTTGGCTGGCTGTTCGCATATAACTTCTACACCTGCGTGTACACGGCGATTCAGGACGTGGTCGAGCCACGCCTGCGGGCCACGGCGATGGCGCTGTTCTTTGCCGGGTTGTATTTGCTCGGTGGCGGTCTGGGGCCGGTGGTGGTCGGCGGTTTGTCGGATCACTTCGCCAAATCGGCGATGGTCTCGGCGGGCGCCGAGCAGATGACCGAGGCGTTCAAGGCCGTCGGGCTGCATGATGCGATGTACCTGATTCCGGTGGCGCTGTTCCTGACCATGGTCTTCCTGTTCCTCGCCTCGCGCTGTTTTGTGCGGGATGCGAAGCGGATGAAGGAAGGGCTGGTGGGGGTGGTTGAGCCGCAGAGTCAGGCCGTTACCGCTTGATCGGACAGGCAAACAAAAAGGCCCGCATCACTGCGGGCCTTTTCGTTTTTGGCGATGGAGCAGGGCGGTTTAGCCCGCCACCAGCACCCGGATCGCTTCCAGTCGCAGCGCGGCCTTGTCGAGCATCGCCAGACCTTGTTCACGCTGCTTGCGCAGGGCGTCCAGTTCGCTGTCGCGTACGGTCGGGTTGACCGCCTGCAATGCGGTCAGGCGTGCCAGTTCTTCGTCGGTGTCGGCTGCCAGACGGCGGCGGGCCTCGGCCACGCGCTCGGCGTGGCGCGGGGTGACCTTGTCTTCACCGGCGTTGATCCGTGGCGTCAGCTGATCGCGCTGGGCCTGGATGAACTTGTTGGCGCTGGCGCGCGGCACGCTTTCCAGTTGATCGTTGAGGGTTTCGAACGCCACGCGCGACGACAGGTCGTTGCCGTTGGCGTCGAGCAGGCAGCGCAGGGCGGCCGGCGGCAGGTAACGGCCCAGTTGCAGCGAACGCGGGGCAACCACTTCGCTGACATAGAGCAATTCCAGCAACACGGTGCCAGGCTTGAGCGCCTTGTTCTTGATCAGCGCGACGGCGGTATTGCCCATCGAACCGGACAGCACCAGATCCATGCCGCCCTGCACCATCGGGTGTTCCCAGGTGATGAACTGCATGTCTTCGCGCGACAGCGCCTGGTTGCGGTCGTAGGTGATGGTCACGCCTTCGTCGTCGCCCAGCGGGAAACTGGCGTCGAGCATCTTCTCGCTCGGCTTGAGGATCAGGGCATTTTCCGAATGGTCTTCGCTGTCGATGCCGAACGCGTCGAACAGGGTTTCCATGTAGATCGGCAGGGCGAACTGATCGTCCTGCTCGAGGATGTCCTCGACCAGCGCTTCACCTTCGCCGGCGCCGCCGGAGTTGAGTTCCAGCAGACGGTCGCGACCGGTGTGCAGCTCGGCTTCCAGACGCTCGCGCTCGGTGCGCGCCTCGTCGATCAGCGCTTGCCACTCGCCGTCGTCGGCTTCTTCGAGCAGCGGCAGCAGGCGCGGGCCGAACTGATGCTGCAAGGCGTTGCCGGTCGGGCAGGTGTTGAGGAACGCGTTCAGGGCTTCGTGGTACCACTGGAACAGACGCTCTTGCGGGCTGGTTTCCAGGTACGGCACGTGCAGTTCGATGATGTGCTTCTGGCCGATCCGGTCCAGACGACCGATCCGCTGTTCCAGCAGGTCCGGGTGCGACGGCAGATCGAACAGCACCAGATGGTGGGCGAACTGGAAGTTGCGGCCTTCACTGCCGATTTCCGAGCAGATCAAAACTTGCGCGCCAAACTCTTCGTCGGCGAAGTAGGCGGCGGCGCGGTCACGCTCGAGGATGTTCATGCCTTCGTGGAACACCGTGGCCGGGATCCCGGAGCGCACGCGCAGGGCGTCTTCCAGGTCCATCGCGGTTTCGGCGTGGGCGCAGATCACCAGCACTTTGGTGCGCTTGAGCATTTTCAGCTGGTCGATCAGCCACTCGACGCGCGGGTCGAATTTCCACCAGCGTTCTTCTTCGCTGGCGTCCGGCTGGGCCTGGAAGCTGACTTCCGGGTACAGCTCGGCGTGTTCGCCCAGCGGCAGTTCGAGGTATTCGTCGGGGCATGGCAGCGGGTACGGGTGCAGTTTGCGCTCTGGGAAACCCTGCACGGCGGCGCGGGTGTTACGGAACAGCACGCGGCCGGTGCCGTGGCGGTCGAGCAGTTCACGCACGAGGCGGGCGCTGGCTTCGGTGTCGCCATCGTTGACGGCGGTCAGCAGGGCTTCACCTTCGTTGCCGAGGAAACCGTGGATGGTCTTGTGCGCGGCCGGCGACAGGCGACCCTTGTCCAGCAGTTCCTGAACGGCTTCGGCCACCGGGCGATAGTTTTCGCTCTCGGCGCGGAAGGCGGCCAGGTCATGGAAACGGTTCGGATCGAGCAGGCGCAGACGGGCGAAGTGGCTGTCCTGACCGAGTTGTTCCGGGGTGGCAGTGAGCAGCAATACGCCGGGAATGACTTCGGCCAGTTGCTCAACCAGCGAGTATTCCGGGCTGACTTTCTCTTCGTGCCACACCAGGTGGTGGGCTTCGTCGACCACCATCAGGTCCCAGCCGGCAGCGAACAGTGCGTCCTGCGCCTTTTCATCGTCGACCAGCCACTCCAGCGCCACCAGGGCCAGCTGGGTGTCTTCGAACGGGTTGGTGGCATCGCTTTCGATGAAGCGTTCTTCGTCGAACAGCGCGACCTGCAGGTTGAAACGGCGGCGCATTTCCACCAGCCATTGGTGCTGGAGGTTTTCCGGAACCAGGATCAGCACGCGGTTGGCGCGGCCCGACAGCAGCTGGCGATGGATCACCAGACCGGCTTCGATGGTCTTGCCCAGACCCACTTCGTCCGCCAGCAATACGCGCGGTGCGATACGGTCGGCGACTTCACGGGCAATGTGCAACTGGTGGGCGATCGGTTGGGCACGCACGCCGCCCAGGCCCCACAGCGCGGACTGCAACTGGCGGCTGGTGTGTTCCAGGGTGTGATAGCGCAGGGAGAACCAGGACAGCGGGTCGATCTGGCCGGCGAACAGACGGTCGCTGGCCAGACGGAACTGAATGAAGTTCGACAGCTGGGTTTCCGGCAGGGTGACCGCTTCGTTCTGCGCGTTGAGGCCGTGATAGACCATCAGGCCGTCGACGTCGTCGACTTGCTGGACAGTCATCTTCCAGCCTTCGAAGTGAGTGATCGAATCGCCGGGCGAGAACCGCACGCGGGTGAGGGGCGCATTCCGTAGCGCGTACTGGCGAGTCTCGCCAGTGGCCGGGTAAAGCACGGTCAACAAGCGGCCGTCCTGTGCCAGAACGGTGCCTAAACCAAGCTCTGCTTCGCTGTCACTGATCCAGCGTTGCCCCGGTTGATACTGCTGCGCCATGCTGCCTGACTCCCACCTTGAAAAAGCGGGCTATCTTAACGGAATGAGGGCCCGAGGCCAAAGGATAAGGAGCCTCGGCCCGGCTTTTAACCGCAATCGGCCAATTGCAGGGAAGATTAGGTCATGCATCGGTTTTACGGGATGTTGCGGCACCCTTGAGTGCCAAACCGGTCACAAGTTTGCGACCGATGGCTCAAGGCACCCCTGGCGCCGCCGATAACCTGCTGACAGGAGACCCTTCATATGCTGCCACCGATGCTCCCCTTGAGCGCCGTGCCGATCACTTCCCAGCAGGATCCGATCCGCCAGCGACCGGATATTCCCCCTGTGGTGCCGGTGCAGGAAAGCTCCAACGAAAGCACCATCGATCTGCAAAAGCGCGACCCGGAAGAGGACGGCTATCTGCTGCGCGAAGAGCAGCGTCGCCAGCAGGAACGCGATCGCCGTCGCCGCGAAGCCGACGACGACCCCGAAGCGCACCTCGCCGTGCCGGGCACCGAACTGAATGCCGACAACACCGTGCCGGTCGCGCCGTTGATGGAAGATCAACCGCGTCAGGGGCTTTGGGTCGACATCGAAATCTGAGGCCGGACGGCCAGCTCCGTCAGGTTTTCCAGCAGCACGTCGATCTCTTCCTGCGTGTTCAAATAGCTCACCGCCACCCGCGCAATATTCGTCAGCCCGCGCGCCTGCATGTCCAGCGGCGTGTAGGCCACGCCATTGGCGCCGATGTTGATTCGTCGTTCGGCCAACGTCTGCTTCAGCGCCATGCTGTCCCAGCCTTCGAGCGTGAATGCGATCAGCCCGGATTGTTGATTCGCCGTTCCGAGATCCCGCAGCGTCAGGCCGGGAATCGCCTTCAGGCGTTGGCGCAATCCGCTGCTCAGTTGTTCGATGCGCTGGCGGACGGGGATCGCGCCGAGGCGGTTGTATTCCTCCAGCGCATTAGCCAGCCCGGCCAGCAGTGCCAGTGACACTTCACTGGTTTCAAAGCGGCGCGCGTCGTCGCGCAGGGTGAATCTTTTGCCGTCCCACGGCGCCGACAATACATCGCGTTGCACGGGGAGCAGCCGTTGCAGGAATTGCGGCCGAATGTACATCAGCGCCGTGCCGCGTGGCCCGCGCAGGAACTTGCGACCCGCACCCTTGAGCACGTCGCACTGCAAGGCCTGAACATCGCAAGGCAACTGGCCCAGCGCCTGACCGGCGTCGATGAAATAAGGGATGCCGTGGCGCCGCGCCACACTGCCGATCTGCGCGGCGGGGTTGATCAGGCCGCCGTTGGCCGGCAGCCAGGTCAGGGCGATCAGGCGTACCTGGCCGTCGATCATCTGCGCCAGGGCTTGCGGGTCGACCGCACCGTGGGCGTCACAAGGAATCACTTCGAGCCGCGCGCCGGCCTTCACCGCTTCGGCCATGCACGCCAGATTGCCGGCCCATTCATGGCGACCCACCAGAATCCGTTCGCCGGGCTGCCATGGCCCCAGCGCGTTGAACGCCTGGCTCCAGGCTGCCGAGCCGCTGCTGGCGAAGGCGATGTCCTCGGGCTGGGCGTTGAGCAGGGCGGCGGCCGCGTTTCGCGCGCGTTCCTGTACCCGGTTGTCCGCCGCCTCCATCGGCCCGCCGAGTGCTTCGCGTTGCAACTGTTCGATCACCGCGTCGAGGGTCGCCTGACTCGGCAACGAAGCGCCGGCGTGGTTGAAGTGGATCACCTGAGCGCAGCCGGGTGTGGCGGCGCGCAGGCGCGAGAGGTCGTCGATGTTCACGGTTTGAGCTCGAAGATCGCGTCGATTTCCACCGCGACGCCGGCCGGCAGGCTCGACACACCGACCGCGGTACGTACGTGCCGGCCCTTGTCGCCGAGGGCGTTGACCAGCAGGTTCGAAGCGCCGTTGGCGACGACGCCTTGAGCCTTGAAGTCCGGTGTGGCAGCCACGAAAACCCCGAGGCGCAGGATGCGCACCAGTTTCGACAGGTCATCGCCCAGTGCATGGCTCAACTGGGCGAGCAGGCCCAAGGCAGCCAGTTCAGCGGCGTTGGCCCCTTCTTCGTCGGAGATCGCTTCGCCCAGTCGCCCGATGAACGCAGGTTTGCCGTCGAGTAATGGAATCTGCCCGGAGATGAATAACTGATTCTGGCTGACCACATGGTTGACGTAATTGGCGATCGGCTGGCTCGGTTCGGGCAGGCGCAAGCCGAGTTGTTGAACGCGTTGGCTGAGGGAATCGGTCATGGGAAGTCCTCCTGAGTGAGGGCTTCAGCATGTTGATGCGAGCGAAGGGCGACAAACGGATAGATTTAATCCGACGCATCCAAAAAACTCATGCGTTCGCGATTTCCTCCAGCCACTGGCAGAAATTTTGTGCCGCCGATGTGGGCGGGTGTTGCGGGGTGACCAGCCAATAACCGATCTCGCCGAGCATTGACGGGGTGTCGAAGGCCGGCACCAGCGCGCCTTCTTTGATCCGGCGTTCGATCATTCGCTGGCGACCCATGGCAATGCCCTGACCGGCGACGGCCGCTTCGACGACGATGTTGTAGTCGTGCAGCATGACGCTGGGCACATGAGCCAGATCGATGCCGCTGTGTTGCTGCCAGTCGATCCATTCGAACGGCTGGTGCGACTTGGCCATCAGCAACGGCCCGTTGTTCACGCCTTTGGCCTTGAAGGCCGGGCTGCAGACTGGCGTCAGGGTTTCAGCCATGAACCGGCGGGCCTGGACTTTCGGCCAGCCGCCCTTGCCGTAGCGGATCGCCAGATCCACCTCGCCGGCGTCGACATCGGCCAGTTGCACGGCGGGCAGCAGTTCGACATGGATGTTCGGGTATTTCGCGTTGAAATCCGCCAGACGCGGCGCCAGCCACAGGGTGGCGAAGGAGGCGAGCAGACCGATGCGCAGGGTGGTGGGGCGCTCGCCGCGCAGGTCGTGGGTGGCGGCGGCAATTGCGGCGAGGGCCGGTTGGATTTGCCGGTAGTAATGTTCGCCGGCGGGTGTCAGATCGATCGCCCGGGTGCGGCGCACGAACAGTCGTTGATCGAGGAATTCTTCGAGTTTGTGCACCTGATGGCTGATCGCGCTTTGGGTCACCGACAGTTCATCGGCAGCCTTGATGAAACTCAAATGGCGGGCCACGGCCTCAAAGGCGCGCAAGGCCATCAGCGGTGGCAGATCCTGATGCAGGGGCACGGCGCAGATCCTTCGGGTTCAGGGCGAGGCGCCGATTGTGCGGGCAAATCCGGTGGGCGGTACATGAATTGTTGTAGAGCGTTTAGGTCAGTGGCTGGTCAGCGCCCGCGTCAAGCCGCATTATTGGCGCAGTCCTGTCGGTGATCCGGCAGTTGTGATTCAGTCCAAGTGATGCACCGAACGCCATGAGCCAAGACGACAAGCTGATCGACCTCAACACCGAACGCGCCAAGCGGGTTCATGACCTCAACGAGAAGCGCCTGAATGAAGTTCGCCAGGCTTTCGAGCAGGCCATGCCTTTGGGTAAACCGAAGAAAAAGCCGAAAAACAAACCGAAAAAGCGTTGATCTCCCCTGCATCCGTTGATGCAGGTCAGTTATTTCCCTTCCTTTCCTCCCCATGGTGACCGGCATTGATCCCGGTCAATTCCTGCGTCTGCCTGATTGGTTAACTTAGCTCCATCGCAGCAGAGCAGGGGCCAGGAGGCCAGTCATGTTTTTCGATAACGTGGTGTTTGCCGGGGTCCTGACTGTGGGGCTGATGGTTCTGTTTTTTGCAGGGTTTGGATTTTTTATCTGGAAGGATGCGAATAAGCGCAAGAAGCCTTGATTCTTCCGGGTTTGATGAGCACGCAAGGCATTTTGGGCAACTTCGGTTGCCCTTTTTTTTTGTGTCTTGGCGGCCGTTGGGCCGACCATGCTCTTGGGGTTTTAGGGGTATATCCGTTTCTTCGAGTGCTGCCGCTGGCGGTTCCGCCCTTACGGCGGCTCACTTTTTCAAACGCCAAAAAGTAAGCAAAAGGCTTGGCCCCGGCGTTCGGCACCTCGCTGTGGCTCGGCGTTCCTTCGTTCCGGG
>NZ_AKJQ01000075.1:0-41133 GCF_000282255.1 Pseudomonas sp. GM25
AGCCCCGGCGGCTGCCGCTGCGCCTGCTTCCGGTGAAGCGGCCAGCGATGAAATCACCGACGCCGAGTTCGAGTCGCTGCTCGACCAGTTGCATGGCAAAGGCCAGTTCGCGGCCGACGCCGTAGCTCCGGCGGCCGCTGCACCGGCTGCCCCGGCGGCGGGCGACAGCTCGGACATCACCGACGACGAATTCGAAGCCTTGCTCGATCAGTTGCACGGCAAGGGCAACTTTGCCGTCGATGCGCTGGAGTCGGCGATTGCTTCGGTTCCTGCACCTGCTGCTCCGGCAGCCGCTGCGGCCGGTAGCGATCTGATCACCGACCACGAGTTCGAATCGCTGCTCGACGATCTGCATGGCAAAGGCAAGTTCACTGACGTCGCCACCGGTGCCGTCGTGACGGCCGGCAATGCTTCGGCGGTTGCAGCGCCTGCTGCGAAGGCTCCGGCCGCTGCGGCAAAACCTGCTGCAAAAGCGCCTGAGCCGAAAGCCGAACCGGCCAAACCGGCTGCCGCTGCGGCACCGGCTCCGGCCCGTGCACCGGCGACTCCGCCACCGGAAAAACCGGCGAGCGAAGCCGAGACCACCGTGCGTGTGGACACCGCGCGTCTCGACGAAATCATGAACATGGTCGGCGAGCTGGTACTGGTGCGTAACCGTCTGGTGCGCCTGGGCCTGAACAGCGGCGACGAGTCGATGCAGAAGGCCGTGTCGAACCTCGACGTGGTCACCGCCGACTTGCAGACCGCCGTCATGAAGACCCGGATGCAACCGATCAAGAAAGTCTTCGGCCGCTTCCCGCGTCTGGTTCGCGACCTGGCACGCCAGCTCAAGAAAGAGATCAACCTGGAACTGGTGGGCGAAGAGACCGATCTCGACAAGAACCTCGTCGAGGCACTGGCCGACCCGCTGGTCCACTTGGTGCGCAACGCGGTCGACCACGGCATCGAGTCGCCGGAAGAACGTGAAGCTTCGGGCAAGGCCCGTGGCGGCAAGGTGATCCTGGCGGCCGAGCAGGAAGGCGACCACATCCTGCTGTCGATCTCCGACGACGGCAAAGGCATGGACCCGAACGTCCTGCGCGCCATCGCCGTGAAACGCGGTGTGATGGACAAGGATGCCGCCGATCGCCTGAGCGACACCGAGTGCTACAACCTGATTTTCGCCCCGGGTTTCTCGACCAAGACCGAGATCTCCGACGTGTCCGGCCGCGGTGTGGGCATGGACGTGGTGAAGACCAAGATTTCCCAGCTCAACGGTTCGATCAACATCTACTCGACCAAGGGCCAGGGCTCGAAGATCGTCATCAAGGTGCCGCTGACGCTGGCGATCATGCCGACCCTGATGGTGATGCTCGGCAACCAGGCGTTCGCGTTCCCGCTGGTGAACGTCAACGAAATCTTCCACCTCGACCTGTCGACCACCAACGTGGTGGATGGCCAGGAAGTGGTGATCGTGCGGGACAAGGCGCTGCCATTGTTCTACCTCAAGCGCTGGCTGGTCAGCTCCGCCGCTCACGAAGAGCAGCGCGAAGGCCATGTGGTGATCCTTTCGGTGGGCACCCAGCGGATCGGCTTCGTCGTCGATCAACTGGTCGGCCAGGAAGAAGTGGTCATCAAGCCATTGGGCAAGATGCTCCAGGGAACTCCGGGCATGTCCGGCGCCACCATCACCGGTGACGGCCGCATTGCACTGATTCTCGATGTTCCGAGCATGCTCAAGCGTTACGCCGCACGGCGTATTTGAATCCGGGGCGGCGGGGCGACAACGTCCCGCCGCACCTAATGGAGTGTTTATGGCAGTCAAAGTCCTGGTGGTGGACGATTCGGGTTTTTTCCGCCGCCGCGTCTCGGAAATTCTTTCAGCGGATCCGAGCATCCAGGTTGTCGGCACGGCAACCAACGGTAAAGAGGCGATCGATCAGGCCCTGGCCCTCAAGCCGGACGTGATCACCATGGACTACGAGATGCCGATGATGGATGGCATCACGGCCGTGCGGCACATCATGCAGCGCTGCCCGACACCGGTGTTGATGTTCTCCTCGCTGACGCACGAAGGCGCCCGGGTCACCCTGGATGCGCTGGATGCCGGCGCGGTGGATTTCCTGCCGAAGAATTTCGAAGACATCTCCCGCAATCCGGAGAAGGTCAAGCAACTGCTGTGCGAGAAGGTTCACAGCATCTCGCGCAGCAACCGTCGTTTCAGTGCCTACAGTGCGCCGGCACCAGCCGCTGCACCTGCACCTGCGCCGACTCCGGCAGCGGCGCCGTCGAGCTTTGGCAGCCACAGTGCTCCGGCCCGTCCGGCCCCTGCGCCTGCACCGACTCGCGCGCCAGCGGCCAGCGCTTCGTCGCCGGCCCCGAAACGCAAAAACTACAAGCTCGTGGCGATTGGGACATCGACCGGTGGCCCGGTTGCCCTGCAACGGGTCCTGACCCAGTTGCCGGCCAACTTCCCGGCGCCGATCGTGCTGATCCAGCACATGCCGGCGGCCTTCACCAAGGCCTTCGCCGAGCGTCTGGACAAGCTGTGCCGCATCAGCGTCAAGGAAGCCGAGGATGGCGACATCCTGCGTCCGGGCCTGGCGCTGCTGGCACCGGGTGGCAAGCAGATGATGATCGACGGCCGTGGCGCGGTGAAAATCCTGCCGGGCGACGAGCGTCTGAACTACAAGCCGTGCGTGGACATCACCTTCGGTTCAGCGGCCAAATCCTACAGTGACAAAGTTCTGGCGGTCGTACTGACCGGCATGGGCGCCGACGGCCGTGAAGGTGCACGCCTGCTCAAGCAGGGCGGCAGCACGGTCTGGGCCCAGGACGAAGCCAGTTGCGTGATCTACGGCATGCCGATGGCCATCGTCAAAGCTGACCTCGCCGACGCGGTGTACAGCCTGGACGATATCGGCAAGCACATCGTCGAGGCATGCGTCTGATGGATGTTCTAAGCCTTATCGGGATCATCATGGCGTTCGTCGCCATCATCGGCGGCAACTACCTTGAAGGTGGTCACCTCGGCGCGCTGGCCAACGGCCCGGCGGCGCTGATCGTGCTCGGTGGCACCGTCGGTGCCGCGCTGCTGCAATCGCCGATGAGCGCGTTCAAGCGCGCCATGCAGATTCTGGCCTGGATCTTTTTCCCGCCGCGTGTGGACCTGGCCGGCGGCATCGACCGCGTCGTCAACTGGAGCCTCACCGCCCGCAAGGAAGGCCTGCTGGGTCTGGAAGGCGTGGCGGATGCCGAGCCTGATGCCTACTCGCGCAAGGGCCTGCAACTGCTGGTCGACGGCGCCGAGCCGGAAGCGATCCGCAGCATCCTCGAAGTGGATTTCTACACTCAGGAAGCCCGTGACATCGAGGCTGCCAAAGTGTTTGAAAGCATGGGCGGCTATGCGCCGACCATCGGCATCATCGGTGCGGTAATGGGCCTGATCCACGTGATGGGCAACCTGGCCGATCCGTCGCAACTGGGCAACGGTATCGCGGTCGCGTTCGTCGCCACCATCTACGGTGTGGCCAGTGCCAACCTGGTGTTGCTGCCGGTGGCTGCCAAGCTGAAGTCAATCGCGTTGCGACAGTCGCGTTATCGCGAAATGTTGTTGGAAGGGATCCTGTCGATCGCTGAAGGTGAAAACCCACGCTCCATCGAGTTGAAGCTTCAGGGCTTCATGGATTAAGGGACTAACCTCATGGCACGTCGTCGCCAGCATGAAGAGCACGTAAACCATGAACGTTGGCTGGTTTCCTACGCCGACTTCATCACCTTGCTCTTTGCCTTTTTCGTGGTGATGTACTCCATCTCGTCGATCAACGAAGGCAAGTACAAGATCATCTCCGAAGCGCTGATCGGGGTCTTCACCGACTCCGACCGCGCGCTCAAGCCGATCCCGATCGGTGAAGAACGACCGAAGACCGTGACTCCGGCCAAGCCGCTGGTCAAGGACGCCGAACAGGTCGACGCCGGCATCGCCGGAGCCAGCGATCCGCTGAAAAGCATCGCCGATGACATCAGCGCCGCGTTCGGCGACCTGATCTCCTCGAACCAGATGACCGTGCGCGGCAACGAGCTGTGGGTCGAGATCGAACTCAACTCCAGCCTGTTGTTCGGCAGCGGTGATGCGATGCCGAGCGACATCGCGTTCAACATCATCGACAAGGTCGCAGCGATCCTCAAACCGTTCGACAACCCGATCCACGTCGAAGGCTTCACCGACGATCAACCGATCCGCACGGCGCAGTATCCGACCAACTGGGAACTGTCCTCGGCGCGTTCGGCGAGCATCGTGCGCATGCTGGCGATGCAGGGCGTGAACCCTGGCCGCATGGCCTCGGTGGGCTACGGCGAATTCCAGCCGGTGGCCAATAACGCCACCGCCGAAGGCCGGGCGAAGAACCGTCGTGTGGTGCTGGTGGTGTCGCGCAATCTCGATGTGCGCCGCAGCCTGACCGGCACCGGAACCGCCCATGCGCAACCGGACGCCGCGTTGAAGCGTGCTGGCACACAAACTGCACCGACCCCGGTCAAGACGCCGGGACGCGAGAGTGCCGTCAATTCTCCGTCGCCCGCATTAATACGCTGAACCATGTCTCGGCCGAGTATCCCGGCCGGGAGGAACGATCTGAATGAGAGTCTGGGCAGTCGCCAATCAAAAGGGTGGTGTTGGTAAAACCACTTCTTCCATCGCTTTAGCCGGTTTGCTGGCAGAGGCGGGCAAGCGCGTGGTCGTGGTCGATCTCGACCCGCACGGCTCGATGACCAGCTATTTCGGTTACGACCCCGACAGCCTGGAACACAGCAACTACGACCTGTTTCTGCACAAGGGCAGTGTGCCGCAAGGCCTGCCGGGCCAGTTGCTGCTGTCGACCAGCGACGAACGCATTTCCCTGTTGCCGTCGAGCACTGCGCTGGCCACCCTCGAGCGCCAGTCGCCGGGGCAGAGTGGCCTGGGCTTGGTGATCGCCAAGAGTCTGGCGCAGCTGTGGCAGGACTTCGATTACGCGATCATCGACAGCCCGCCGTTGCTCGGCGTGCTGATGGTCAACGCCCTGGCCGCGAGTCAGCAACTGGTGATCCCGGTGCAGACCGAACACCTGGCCGTCAAAGGCCTAGAGCGCATGGTCAACACCCTGGCGATGATCAACCGCTCGCGCAAACAGGCGCTGCCGTTCAGCATCGTGCCGACCCTGTTCGACCGCCGCACTCAGGCGTCGATGGGCACCTTGCGCGTGTTGCGCGACAAATTCCCCGACGAGATCTGGCAGGGTTACATCCCGGTCGATACCCGTCTGCGCGACGCCAGTCGTGCCGGTGTCACACCCTCGCAGTTCGACGGCAAGAGCCGTGGCGTGCTGGCCTACCGCGCGCTGCTCAAGCATCTGCTGGCGCAGCAACTCGTTCCGCAGGTGGCTTGAGCATGAATCGGCCGATCAAGCTGACGTCCAAGCCGCAACTGGCGCTGCAGTCCTATCTGGACGGCTTGCTGCAGGAAGTGACGGACGAGGTCGAGCAGGAAATCGCAGCGCCGGTCGAGGTGGTCGAGACCGCTGCGGCGCTCGATGAATTCCAGGCTGCCGTGCTTGAAGAGCAGGCCCGGGATGCGCAAAAAGCCGCCCGGCCGATCGCCCCGGTTGCAGCGCCCGCCGCTGTGGTAGCCAAGGCTCCCGCGACGTTGATCAAAGAGCCTGAGCCGGTGCGCGTGGTTTCGACGCTGGCGCCGCTATTGCAAACCCAACTTCTGCAAACGCCTGCGGTTCCGGTGGCGCCAGAGCCCGAGCCTGTAGCGCCTGCGCCAGCCCCGCTCGAACCGACCCTGGTTGCGCCGCTGGTCGAAGTGCATCTGCCGCCAAGCAACACGCCGCCACCGGTAGAAACCGACGGTCGTCCGGCCTGGGCTTCGGAAGCCTTCGAATGCCTGCTGTTCGACGTGGCCGGGCTGACGCTGGCGGTGCCGCTGGTGTGCCTGGGTTCGATCTATTCGCTGGCCGGCCATGAGCTGACGCCGCTGTTCGGTCAGCCGGAATGGTTCCTCGGAATCCTGCCGAGCCAGGCCGGCAACCTGAAGGTGCTGGACACCGCACGCTGGGTCATGCCGGATCGATATCGCGATGATTTCCGTCAGGGCCTGCAATACGTGATTTCGGTGCAGGGTTACGAGTGGGGCCTGGCGGTGCATCAGGTCAGTCGCTCGTTGCGCCTGGACCCGAATGAAATCAAATGGAGAAGTCACCGGGGTCAGCGGCCATGGCTCGCCGGCACGGTGATTGAACACATGTGCGCCTTGCTCGATGTCTCCGCTCTGGCCGAGTTGATCGCCAGCGGTGGGGCAAAGCACATGTCCGGCAGTAAGCCGAACCACAAACCGACATAAAAGACAGTACCGGCATTCAAATGCCGGCGAACGAAACACACACCGCCAGGCGCGGTTTTTCGAGGGGCTAGGGTATGAACGACAAGGCTACGGCGGCAAAGGGTTCCGAAGATCCGATCCTGCAATGGGTGACCTTCAAGCTGGACAACGAAACCTACGGCATCAACGTGATGCGCGTTCAGGAAGTCCTGCGCTACACCGAGATCGCTCCGGTTCCGGGTGCGCCAAGCTACGTGCTGGGCATCATCAACCTGCGCGGCAACGTGGTGACCGTGATCGATACCCGTCAGCGCTTCGGCCTGATGAGCGGTGAGATCAGCGACAACACCCGTATCGTCATCATCGAAGCCGACAAACAAGTGGTTGGCATCATGGTCGATAGCGTGGCCGAAGTGGTTTACCTGCGTCAGTCGGAAATCGAGACCGCACCGAACGTCGGTAACGAAGAATCGGCCAAGTTCATCCAGGGCGTGTGCAACAAGAACAACGAGTTGCTGATCCTGGTCGAGCTGGACAAGATGATGAGCGAAGAAGAATGGTCGGAACTGGAGAACATCTGATTGATTCTCGAGGTAGCGGTCATTGTCCTGTTCCTGTTCTGGGCAGGCACGCTGGCGATGTTTCTGGCGTACATCAAGGCGCAGCGCGTGATCGCTGCGCAACAGGCCCAGGGCGATGCGCTGCGTGATCAGCGCATCAAGGACCTGGCCAAGCGTGTCGACGATTACCAGAACGGCAACGTGCGCATGGGCGAAGCCCTGCACGAGCTGCGCTCGGTGGTCGGTCCGATCCCGGACAAACTCGCCCAGCTCGAACAGCGCGATCCTTCCAGCCTGTCATTCGCCCAGGCGGCTAAACTGGTGGGAATGGGCGCGAGCGTCGATGAGCTGACCCAGTCCTGCGGGTTGACCCAGGCTGAGGCGGAGTTGATGCGCAAGTTGCACAGAAGCAGCTAAAAGCTTCAGGCGGGAACGAAAAAACGCAGTCATCGATGACTGCGTTTTTTTTGCCTTCAGTAATCGTCGCCGCGTTCGGTGACGTCTTTCTCGACCATCGGTGCATCCGGGTTGTGTCCCGCCGGGAACTTGCCCTTGAGGTTCCAGGCAAACGCGATGATCTCGGCGATCGTGCGGTACAGCTCTTCAGGGATGCTGTCGCCCAGTTCCATCCGCGCCAGCAGTTTCACCAGCTCGGCGTTTTCGTAGATCGGCACTTCACAGTCGCGGGCGATCCGCAGGATTTCTTCGGCCAGTTCTTCGTCGCCCTTGGCGGTGAGGGTCGGGGCGTGGCTGCCGTCGTATTTGAGGGCGATGGCCTGGCGTGGAGCGGTGGTGTCATTCATGCGGTTTCGTCGACCCAGCGGTGTTCGAGGCGGGTTTGGATGCCTTGCGGCGGGGTGCCGAGGTGGCAGTCGAGGTCGCCGACGTTCAGCCCGGAATCCAGCAGGCGCTGACGCAGTGCGGTCAGGTTGCTTTCGATCAGGCTCGCGGTATACGGCCGCTCGGCCCACAACTGGCTGGACAGGCTGCCGCCGATCAACTGTGCCTGAATCTGCATCGGCCCCAGCGGTTCCATGTCGAACGCCAGATCGACGCGCCACAGTTGTTGTTTCGGTTCCCGCTCATCGCGGCGCTGCTCGTTCGCTTCCTGTTTCTCCGGCGCTTCTTCGCGCTGGAACTTGACCTGCAACGGCACGATGTCTTGCATGTTGCGCATCGGGATTTCCAGTTGCCAGGTGCTGAGCAGGCGCCCATCGTCGGTCACGCCGGTCTGTTCCAGGCTCGACAGCTGATGGCTTTGCAGGCGCGACACGGCGGCTGCGGCCAGGCGCAGCAGATGTTCCAGATCGCCTTCGCCTTCCAGACTTTGCAGCAGCCGGTCGGGCAGGGGGAAACTGCTCGGCACCGGTTTTGCGCTGACCTGACCGAGCATGCCGAGGGCGTTGCGCACGAAGCTTGGCAGCGCCTGAGCCAGCGTGTTGGCGGCGATAATTGCGTTCAGGTTGGTGTTGCCGGGCAGGCCGGGGGTGAGCTGGGCGATCAGCTTGAGCAGATCGGCTTTCATGTCCGGGGCCAGTGTCGGGGTCTGCCCGGTCAGCAGTTTGGTTTCGAGGAACACGCCGCTGTTGGCCAGTGCCTGGGCCAGACCTTTTGGGGTACTCAGTTGCTGCACGTCCGGCAGGTTGGCGAGCAGTTTGTCCACGGCGGCGCGCAAGTCCTGGGAGGTCTGATCGGTGGCGGGGGGCAGGCTCTGGAGCATTTTCAGCAAGCCGTCGAGCGAACCCTGACGGCTTTGCTGACTGACCAACTGCTGGCTGACCGCCAGTTGTTCCTGGCGATTGCTCAGCGGCAGGAACTTCAGGGTCTGCGAGTCCTGTACCAGCGCCGAGAGCAAGGTGCCGATGCGCAACGGTTGCGGGCTGTCGATGCTCAGGGTGCTGCCGCTCAACGCGGTGTTGAGCAGGCTGACCATCGAGCGGTACACCGTCGGTTGCCCCGGTACCTGCGGCAAGACCTGAGCCGTCAGCACCTTGCCTTGCAGCAGCGTACCGACCGGCAGTTGCGCGGTATCGATGCGGGTGAGGGTGGCGACGCTGCTGGCGATGGCCTGTTGCACGGTGATCGCCAGATTGCCCGCCGACGGCTGGGTGATCGCCAGGCTGGTGCCTTGAGGCAGCGGCAGATTGCTGGTCGCCTGCACGGTGGTCTGACGGCCGCTGTCCAGCGTCACCTTGAGCAGCAACTCAAAGGTCTGATCCGCCTGCTTGAGCGACAACACCTCGGCCTTGGCGCTCTGGCCGGCGGCAATCAGCCCGTCGACCGGCGTCAGCAACTTCAGCAGCTCACCCACCTGCGGGCGAACGGTCGCCGGGGTGGTGGGCGGGAGCGGGAGGATGTTCATTTCGCCTGTCATACGCGGACACAACCTGAGGAAAATGCACTCTGGAGAGAGGATGGCGACATGTATAATGCCGCCCGTCCTTCCATTCGTTCAAAAAACATAGCAATTGTTTGACGCAGCTCTCTGGATTGAGCCGTCATTGCATTTATGCTGCAACTCTTTAACGGCCGCGCCAGAGCCGACTTGAACCGTATAAGGCCCGTGATCCCTTGACCAGTCCTGTCCTGCAAACCGTTGCCCTCGCGTGTGAACGTGATCTGCGACTGCTCTTCGACAATCTCGAATTGAGACTGGCCAGTGGCGATATGGTGCAGATCAGCGGCCCCAACGGCAGCGGCAAGACCAGCCTGCTGCGTTTGCTGGCCGGTCTGATGCAGCCGACCGACGGTCAGGTGCTGCTCAACGGCAAGCCGCTGGGCGAACAACGCAGCGAGCTGGCGCGCAACCTGCTGTGGATCGGCCATGCCGCCGGGATCAAGGATTTGCTCACGCCGGAAGAAAACCTCGCCTGGCTCTGCGCCCTGCATCAACCTGCCGAACGTGACGCGATCTGGCAGGCACTGGCGGCGGTTGGATTGCGCGGTTTCGAGGATGTTCCCTGCCACAGTCTGTCCGCCGGTCAGCAGCGCCGCGTGGCACTGGCGCGGTTGTATCTGGACAGCCCGCCGCTGTGGATTCTCGACGAACCGTTCACCGCGCTCGACAAGCAGGGTGTGGCCCAGCTTGAAGAACACTTGGCCGGGCACTGCGAACGGGGAGGGCTGGTGGTGCTCACCACGCACCATACGCTGAGCCGGATGCCGGCCGGTTATCGCGACATCGATCTGGGGAATTGGGCGGTATGAGTGTGTTCGGCCTGCTGGTTGCCCGTGAATCCCGACTGCTGTTCCGCCGCCCGGCGGAGCTGGCCAATCCGCTGATTTTCTTCGCCATCGTCATCGCTTTATTCCCGCTGGCCGTCGGACCGGAAACTCAAGTATTGCAAAACTTGTCCCCGGGGTTAGTCTGGGTGGCGGCACTTTTGTCGGTCCTGCTCTCGCTGGACGGGCTCTTCCGCAGTGATTTCGAAGATGGCTCCCTTGAACAGTGGGTCCTTTCGCCGCACCCCCTGCCACTTCTGGTATTGGCCAAGGTGCTGGCACACTGGCTTTTTTCCGGGCTGGCACTGGTTTTGCTCTCGCCGTTACTGGCGTTGATGCTCGGGTTGCCGGCTGCGTGTCTGCCGGTATTGCTGCTTTCGTTGCTGCTGGGAACACCGGTGCTGAGCTTGCTCGGCGCGGTGGGCGCGGCGCTGACGGTCGGTCTGAAACGCGGTGGCCTGTTGCTGGCGCTGCTGATTCTGCCGTTGTACATCCCGGTGTTGATCCTGGGCAGTGGCGCCTTGCAGGCGGCGTTGCAGGGGATGCCGGCGATTGGTTATCTGTTGTGGCTTGGTAGCCTGACCGCCCTGGCAATAACCCTGACACCCTTTGCAATAGCTGCTGGCCTGAAGATCAGCGTCGGCGAATAATGAGGTCTGGTTAAAATTTAACCAGCAAAGACCCTGAGACTGCTCACACCGATGAGCGGCACCCGTGATGGAAACAGTATGAACTGGACCTGGTTTCACAAGCTCGGCTCGCCCAAGTGGTTCTACGGCATCAGCAGCAAGTTGCTGCCGTGGTTGAGCATCGCAGCGTTGTTGCTGATCTCCGTTGGCGTCATCTGGGGCCTGGCCTTCGCGCCGCCGGACTATCAGCAAGGCAACAGCTTTCGCATCATCTATATCCACGTACCCGCCGCGATGCTCGCTCAGTCGATCTACGTGATGCTGGCGGTGTGCGGTGTGGTCGGGTTGGTGTGGAAGATGAAACTGGCCGATGTCGCCCTGCAATGTGCCGCACCGATCGGCGCGTGGATGACCGCCGTGGCGCTGGTCACCGGGGCGATCTGGGGCAAGCCGACCTGGGGTTCGTGGTGGGTCTGGGACGCACGGCTGACCTCGATGCTGATTCTGCTGTTCCTGTATTTCGGCGTCATTGCGCTGGGCAACGCCATCAGCAACCGCGACAGCGCCGCCAAGGCCTGCGCGGTGCTGGCCATCGTCGGTGTGATCAACATTCCGATCATCAAATACTCGGTGGAGTGGTGGAACACCCTGCACCAGGGCGCGACCTTCACCCTCACCGAAAAACCGGCGATGCCCGTCGAGATGTGGCTGCCGCTGCTGCTGACGGTGCTGGGTTTCTACTGTTTCTTCGGCGCCGTGCTGTTGCTGCGCATGCGCCTTGAAGTGCTCAAGCGCGAAGCCCGCGCCAGTTGGGTGAAAGAAGAAGTGCAGAACAGCCTGGAGGCCGCTCGATGAGTTTCGCGTCATTCGGCGACTTCCTCGCCATGGGCCATCACGGCCTGTATGTCTGGTCGGCCTACGGCATCTGTCTGGCGGTACTGGTCCTCAACGTGGCGGCGCCGATCGCGGCCCGCAAGCGTTATCTGCAACAAGAGGCGCGTCGTCTGCGCCGGGAGAACGGCAAGTGAATCCGCTGCGTAAAAAGCGTCTGATCATCATCCTGGCAATTCTGGTCGGGGTCGGCGCTGCCGTCGGCCTGGCCCTGAGTGCCCTGCAGCAGAACATCAACCTGTTTTACACCCCGACCCAGATCGCCAACGGCGAAGCGCCGCAGGAGACCCGCATCCGCGCTGGCGGCATGGTCGAGAAGGGCTCGCTGCAGCGCTCCACGGATTCGCTGGACGTCAAATTCGTGGTCACCGACTTCAACAAGTCCGTGACCATCACCTATCGCGGGATCCTGCCGGATCTGTTCCGCGAAGGTCAGGGCATCGTCGCCCTCGGCAAGCTCAACGCCGATGGCGTGGTGGTCGCCGATGAAGTACTGGCCAAGCACGACGAGAAATACATGCCGCCGGAAGTGACCAAAGCCCTGAAGGACAGCGGTCAATCCGCGCCAACCCCTGCGAAGGAGGGTTGATCGATGACATCCACCATATTCATTCCCGAGCTCGGCCATCTGGCCATGATCCTGGCGCTGTGTTTTGCGCTGGTGCAGGCCGTGGTGCCGTTGCTCGGTGCGTGGCGCGGCGATCGTCTGTGGATGGGGCTCGCCCAACCGGCGGCGTGGGGGCAGTTCGCGTTTCTACTGTTCGCCTTCGGTTGCCTGACCTATGCGTTCATGACCGACGATTTCTCCGTGGCTTACGTCGCGATGAACTCCAACAGCGCGCTGCCGTGGTACTACAAGTTCAGCGCGGTGTGGGGCGCCCACGAAGGCTCGTTGCTGCTATGGGCGTTGATCCTCGGCGGCTGGACCTTCGCGGTTTCGGTGTTCTCCCGGCAACTGCCGCAAGTCATGCTCGCCCGCGTGCTGGCGGTGATGGGCATGATCAGCACCGGTTTCCTGCTGTTCCTGATTCTGACCTCGAACCCGTTTTCGCGGATCCTGCCGCAGATCCCGGCCGACGGTCGTGACCTCAATCCGTTGCTGCAGGACATCGGCCTGATCGTGCATCCGCCGATGCTGTACATGGGCTACGTCGGTTTCTCCGTGGCCTTCGCGTTCGCCATCGCCGCACTGCTCGGCGGTCGTCTCGATGCGGCATGGGCACGCTGGTCGCGTCCATGGACCATCGTCGCCTGGGCCTTCCTCGGCATCGGCATCACCCTCGGTTCATGGTGGGCCTACTACGAACTCGGCTGGGGCGGCTGGTGGTTCTGGGACCCGGTGGAAAACGCCTCCTTCATGCCATGGCTGGTGGGCACGGCGCTGATTCACTCGCTGGCGGTCACCGAGAAACGCGGCGTGTTCAAGAGCTGGACGGTGTTGCTGGCAATTGCCGCGTTCTCCCTGAGCCTGCTCGGCACCTTCCTCGTGCGTTCCGGCGTGCTGACCTCGGTGCACGCGTTTGCCTCGGATCCCGAGCGCGGCGTGTTTATCCTGATCTTCCTGCTGTTTGTCGTCGGTGGTTCGCTGACCCTGTTTGCGCTGCGTGCGCCAGTGGTCAAGAGCCAGGTCGGTTTCAATCTGTGGTCGCGAGAAACCCTGCTGCTGGGCAACAACCTGGTGCTGGTGGTGGCCGCGTCGATGATCCTGCTCGGCACCCTGTATCCGCTGATTCTTGATGCGATCAGCGGCGCCAAGCTGTCGGTCGGCCCGCCGTACTTCAACGCGCTGTTCATTCCGTTGATGGCGCTGTTGATGCTGGTGATGGCGGTCGGTGTGATCGTGCGCTGGAAAGACACCCCGGTGAAATGGCTGGCCAGCATGCTCACTCCGGTGCTGCTGGGCAGTGTTGCGCTGGCGGTGGTGGCCGGCGTCGCTTACGGCGATTTCAACTGGGCGGTGATCGCGACATTCCTGCTCGCGGCCTGGGTGTTGCTGGCCGGTGTGCGCGACATCTTCGACAAGACCCGCCACAAAGGACTGATCAAAGGCCTGCCGACCCTGACCCGCAGCTACTGGGGCATGCAGATCGCGCATCTGGGCATCGCCGTCTGCGCGCTGGGCGTGGTGTTGTCGAGCCAGAACAGTGCCGAACGTGACCTGCGCCTGGCGCCGGGCGAGTCGATGGATCTGGCCGGTTATCAGTTCGTGTTCGAGGGTGCCAAGCACTTCGAAGGCCCGAACTTCACCTCCGACAAGGGCACCGTCCGGGTGATCCGCAACGGTCAGGAAGTCAGCGTGCTGCACCCGGAAAAGCGCCTGTACACCGTGCAGAACTCGGTGATGACCGAGGCCGGGATCGACGCCGGTTTCACCCGCGACCTCTACGTCGCCCTGGGCGAACCGCTGGGCGATGGCGCCTGGGCGGTGCGGGTTCACGTCAAACCGTTCGTGCGCTGGATCTGGTTCGGCGGTCTGCTGACCGGTTTCGGTGGTTTGCTGGCGGCGCTGGATCGGCGTTATCGAGTGAAGGTCAAAGCCAAAGTGCGTGAAGCGCTGGGCATGGAAGGAGCCGCTGCATGAGACGTTGGTTGATGCTGGTGCCATTGGCGATTTTCCTGCTGGTGGCCGTATTCCTTTATCGCGGTCTGTATCTGGATCCGGCGGAGCTGCCGTCGGCGATGATCAACAAGCCGTTCCCGGAGTTTTCGCTGCCAGCGGTGCAGGGCGACAAGACCCTGACCAAGGCCGACATTCTCGGCAAACCGGCACTGGTCAACGTCTGGGGCACCTGGTGCATTTCCTGCCGGGTCGAGCACCCGGTGCTGAACAAACTCGCCGAGCGCGGCGTGGTGATCTACGGCATCAACTACAAGGACACCAACGCCGATGCGTTGAAGTGGCTGGCCGAGTTCCACAATCCGTATCAACTGGACATCCGCGACGACGAAGGCTCCCTGGGCCTGAACCTCGGTGTCTATGGCGCGCCGGAAACCTTCTTCATCGACGCCAAGGGCATCATCCGCGACAAGTACGTCGGCGTGATCGACGAGCAGGTCTGGCGGGAAAAACTGGCGGCCAAGTATCAGGCGCTGGTTGATGAGGCCAAGCCATGAAGCGCTTTTTAGCTGCCATGGTGCTGGGATTGAGCCTGGTCGGTGTGGCCCACGCCGCCATCGATACTTACGAGTTCGCCAAAGAAGGCGATCGCGAGCGCTTCCGCGAGCTGACCAAGGAGCTGCGCTGCCCCAAGTGCCAGAACCAGGACATCGCCGATTCCAACGCGCCGATTGCCGCCGACCTGCGCAAAGAAATTTTCCGCATGCTCGGCGAGGGCAAGGACAATCAGCAGATCATCGACTTCATGGTCGATCGCTACGGTGATTTCGTCCGCTACAAACCGGCGCTCAATGCCAAGACCGCGTTGCTCTGGTTCGGCCCGGCCGGCCTGTTGCTGGGTGGGTTCGTGGTGATTGCCGTGATCGTCCGCCGCCGTCGCGGGCAACGCGCCGAGACGCCGCAATCGCTGTCCCCTGAAGAGCGTCAGCGCCTCGACCAACTGTTGGATAAAAACCAAGAATGATTGATTTCTGGCTTGCCGCAGGGCTGTTGCTTCTGGTCGCCCTGAGTTTTCTGTTGATCCCCGTTTTGCGTGAACGTCGCGCCCAGCGTGAAGAGGATCGAACCGCTCTCAACGTCGCCCTGTATCAGGAGCGCGTCGCCGAACTGCAATCGCAGCAGGCCGAAGGCGTCCTCGACGCCGCGCAAATGGACAGCGGTCGTGCCGAAGCAGCCCGTGAGTTGCTGGCCGACACCGAAGGTGTGGCGCCGGCGCGGGTGTCGCGTTTGGGTAAACCACTGCCATTGCTGGCAGCCGTGCTGGTGCCGGTGTTGGGCCTCGGTCTGTACCTGCACTTTGGCGCGAGCGACAAGGTCGAACTGACTCGCGAGTTCGCCCAGGCGCCGCAGTCGATGGAAGAGATGACTCAGCGTCTGGAGCGCGCAGTCGCTGCGCAACCGGATTCGGCTGAAGGCGTGTATTTCCTCGGTCGCACCTACATGGCCCAGGATCGCCCGGCGGACGCGGCGAAGATGTTCGAGCGTGCCGTCAATCTCGCCGGTCGTCAGCCGGAGCTGCTCGGCCAGTGGGCGCAGGCCCAGTACTTCGCCGACAACAAAAAATGGTCGGACAAGGTTCAGGCCCTGACCGATGAAGCGCTGAAAGCCGATCCGAAGGAAGTCACCAGCCTCGGCCTGTTGGGCATCGCCGCGTTCGAAGGCGAGCGTTATCAGGAGGCGATCGACTACTGGAACCGTCTGCTGGCGCAACTGCCGCCGCAGGACAAATCCCGCGAGGCCCTGCAAGGCGGCATCACCCGCGCCACCGAAAAGCTGCAAGCCAGCGGCGGCAAGGTCGCCCAGGCACCGGCGGCGAAAGCGGCGGCGTTGTTGAAAGTGCGTGTGGATCTGGCCAGCGAGCTCAAAGCCAAGGTGCAACCGGGCGACAGCGTGTTCATTTTCGCCCGCGCTACCTCGGGCCCACCGGCACCGCTGGCGGCCAAGCGTCTAACCGTCGCCGATCTGCCGGTGACCGTCGAACTGGGCGATGCCGACGCGATGATGCCGCAATTGAAACTGTCGAACTTCCCCGAAGTCCAACTGGTTGCGCGCATCTCCCGTGCCGGACAGCCGACCGCCGGTGAGTGGGTCGGTCGCAGCGGGCCTCTGGCCAGCAGCACCACCGCGCCGCAGACACTGACCATCGACAGCCCGGACAAATAGCCGGACACAACAGGAACGCACCGCCATGAACGCCATCGCCCGAATCACAGTACTCACACTGGCCCTGGGCTTGAGCGCATGTGCGGTGCAACGACCGGAGCCCACCACACGGCTGCCGCCGATCCCGCCGTCACAACCCAGCCCGACCCCGTCGACCACCCCGACGCCAAGCAAACCGGGCATTCCGGCCAAACCCGCCAAACCGGTCCCGCGCACCTCCGCCAGCTTCGCCCCGCCACCCGGCGGCAACAGCCACTGGGACCAGAAACTGGGCGTGTATGTACTCGACGACCAGACCAACACCTTCTACCGCCAGCGCACCTACTACCGCTGGAACAACGGCTGGAGCCGCTCGATCAGCCCCAGCGGCCCGTGGGAAGAAACCAACATCCACGGCGTACCGGCGGGACTGGGCAAGCAGTTCGGGGAGTAATGGAAAACGGCGATCTTTGGATCGCCGTTTTGCTGTCTGGGGTGATGAGTTTTTAAAGGATCGCGGGATAGCCGCTGAGTGCCTGGACCGATTTAATCAGGCCTTGTCGTTGCAGTAGATCAAGAAAGGGTTCGACGTCCATGGCAGGCATTTTCAGCTGCCGACGCTGCTTTTGGGCCGCAGCAACCACAGCTGCCGGATCAAGCCCCAAGAGGTTGTCGACGAACTCGTCCGGATGCTGCGCCTCGATGCCGAAAGGCTCTAGCGTTTTGCAGGGAAAGTCTTTCTGGTTGAAGGTCACTATCACACTGGCGCCGCAACGGATGGCCGCTGCCAGAACATGACGATCATCGCAGTCAGGCAACGTGAGTCCGGCAATCAGGTCTTCATAGTCATGGACACAGGCGTCGGGTATCGCTTGATCCATCAGGCCGGACGTACGATCCAGCTGTTCCATCGTCAGGTCAGGTCGGTTCTTCAGCAGATTGCGTTTCCATTCGCAGTGAATCTCCTGGGTCCATCGCGCCCGAAATCGTCCCGAGAGCGCAAGCCACATCAGAAAATCTCTCAAGGGGGCGGGGTACAAGACGCATGCGTCATATAAAGCGGTGAAAGAGGAATGCCTCACTCGTATCCTGTCCTTAACGCCTGAGCTTGCTCTGCGAGAAGCGCCATTGCCTGCTCGCTGGCGGTGGTGCGCCGGGTCTTATAGTCCATCAGATCGGCAAAACGCACACGTCGGTGCTTGCCTGTTTTGTGGTAGGACAACTCGCCGCTTTCCAGCAGTTTTATGAGGTGTGGACGTGAGACGTTGAGCAGGTCGGCGGCTTCCTGGGTCGTCAATTCGGCATGCACCGGGACGACCTGCACCGCGTTGCCGGCTGCCAGCTCCGCCAGAATGTCGATCAGCAAGCGCAGGGCCGAGGTGGGCAGTTCGACGCGATGAGCTTCGTTCTGCTCGTCGAAAATCTGGATGTGCTGAGTCTCGAAATGGGTCGCGAGGTATGCCGCCAGGGCACGCTGCCCTTCAATGGCGGCTTTTACTTCGCGTTCTACGGGGAGGCTGATGGAGGGGTGAATAACGGTCGACATGGCGAGTCCGGCTCAGGAAATGAGGAATGCCGGAACGTTATTCGAAATAAGCGAAAATCGCAATAAACGAAACGAGTAGGGGTTTTATGGTTTTTTCGCCAACAACCCCTGCACATATTCAACAAACGCCCGCGCCTTGACACTGGCCAGCCTGCCCGTCGGAAACACCGCCCACAATTCCTGCTTCGGCAAGACCCAGTCGTTAATGACGGTCTTGACCGCTCCGCTGGCCAGTTCCGGCGCGAACATCCATTCCGAGCCAAGCGCCAGGCCCTGATGGGCCAGCACCGCCTCGCGCAAACCTTCGGCAGCGCTCACGCGCAGGCGGCCGTTGACGGTCACCGACTGTTCTTCATCAGCCTTGGTGAAGTGCCAGGTGGCGCCTCCGCCACGGTTGTAGATGACGGCGCGGTGTTGAGCGAGTTCGGCAGGGCAGACGGGCTCACTGTGACTGGCGAAGTAGGCGGGGGTGCCCAGCACGACGCGCCGGCATTCAGCGATCTTGCGGACCGTCAGGCCGGAGTCGCTGAGCGGGCCCAGGCGCAGGGCGATGTCGATGCCTTCTTCCACCAGATTGATGTTCTGGTCGTCGAGCAACAGGTCGACGTTGAGTTGCGGGTGCTGATCGAGGAACGGCCCCAGGTGCGGCACCACATGCATGCGTCCAAAGGTGACGGCGGTGCTGACCCGCAAATTGCCGCTCAGGCCGCCGGCCACGCCACGGGCAGCGTTGTCGGCCTCGTCGGCTTCTTCAAGCGCACGCTTGGCCCGCTCGAAAAACGCCAGCCCGGCTTCGGTCGGCGTCAGGCCACGGGTCGAGCGCAACAGCAGGCGCACGGCGAGGCGGGTTTCGAGCTGGGCAATGGTTTTCGACACGGCAGGCTGACCGACATTCAACCGCCGGGCAGCGGCAGAAAACGAGCCGGTTTCCACGACGTAGACGAAGGTTTCCATGGCGGCGAGGCGGTCCATCGGCGGTCCTGTGCAAGCGTTGTGGCAGGGTATGACGGTTGTGATGATCTCATCACAGCCGTCTCGGATCCTATGCAGTCACCAGAACAGGCTTCTGCGAAGCACTCAAAAACCGCACCAGTGCCAGCAGCGGGAACGCGCTGCCAACAATCACGATCCACAACCAGCCGCCATGCTCGTACACCGCACTGGCCACCGAGGAGCCGAAGGCGCCGCCGACGAAGATGCTGGTCATGTACAGCGCGTTGAGGCGGCCGCGGCTTTTGGCGTCGAGGGAGTAGACCGCGCGCTGGCCGAGCACCATGTTCATCTGCACGCAGAAGTCGAGCACCACGCCGGTCACGGCCAGGCCGATCACGCTGTAGGCCGGGTGGATGAAGGCGGGCAGGAAGCTCAGGCTGGCGAACAGCATAGCCAGCAGCGAGGCGATGCGGGTGTGACCGGCGTCGGCCAGGCGTCCGCTGATCGGCGCGGCGATGGCACCGATGGCGCCGACCAGGGCGAAGATCGCGATTTCACTCTGGGACAAGCCATGGTTACGCGCCAGTTCCAGCGGCACGGCGGTCCAGAACAGGCTGAATGTGGCGAACATGCAGGCCTGGTAAAACGCCCGCTGACGCAGCACCGGTTGTTTGCGCAGCAGCGTCCACAACGAACCCAGCAACTGGCCGTATGAGGCACTGTGATCCGGCTGGCGCTTGGGCACGGTCAACGCCAGCACCACGCTGATCGCCGCCATCAAGGCTGCGGCGATCATGAACATCGCCCGCCAGCCGAGATGGTCGGCGACCACGCTCGACACCGGACGCGCCAGCAGAATCCCCAGCAGCAAACCGCCCATGATCCCGCCGACCACTCGGCCACGGGATTCTTCCGGCGCCAGGTGCGCCGCCAATGGAATCAGCACTTGCACCGACACCGAGCTGAAACCTACCAGCAACGAAATCAGCAGGAACACATTCGGTTGATCGGTAAACGCCGCGCCGAGCAGGCTGGCAATCGCCACCACGGTGGTGATGATCATCAGGCGGCGATTTTCCAGCAGGTCCGCCAGCGGCACCAGGAAGAACAGGCCCAGCGCATAACCGATCTGGGTCAGCGACACGATGAAACTGGCCATGGTGTCGGTCAGGCCGATGTCCGGCGCGATCAGGCCGATGATCGGCTGGGCGTAGTAGATGTTGGCAACGATGGCGCCGCAGCAGAAAGCGAACAGCAGCACCATGCCTCGGGTCATTGCGTGAGTTGTGGCGGTCATAGGGTTTCTCGATCCAGCGAAAAGGAATGCGGTGAGGCTAAGGGACGGGCCGAGCCGGCAGTAGAGGCTTCTGATCGATATCAGTTATTCCGTTGCGGAATAGGTGGCGCCGAACAATCCATTGTTCATCGGCGAACCTTGCGTCCGACCGTTGAGCGTCGATGATACATTCACTTACATCTTGTTCGATAGCGTGCTTATGTTGTGACCGGGTTTCAGCGTTCATCAACGGAGGATTGCGATGTTTCGTCAGTTGCTTCGCCACACCACAACCATTGCCCTGATCAGCCTGCTCGGCGCCACTGCCGCACAGGCCGCCGAAGCGCCCGGCATGCGCATGGGCGTGCGCGGCGAGATCACCGGGGTCAGTTCCGACTCGCTCAAGGTCCACGTCAACACGGGTGAAAACGTGGTGGTCCAGTTGACCCCGGACACCAAGGTCCGCGCGGTCACGCTGGCCAACATCGAAGACATCAAGCCCGGCAGCTACATCGGTTCGGCCGCCATTCCCCAGGAGGATGGCACGCTCAAGGCGCTGGAGGTTCACGTGTTTCCGCCGGAGCTGGCCGGCAGCGGCGATGGTCATCGGCCGTTCGACCTGGCCAAGGGCAGCAGCATGACCAATGGCAGCGTCGGCGATCTGGTGGTGAGCAACGGCCGGGTGCTGACCGTCAACTACAAGGGCGGCCAGCAGAAGATCCTGGTGCCGGAGGACGTGCCGATCGTCAACCTGACGCCGGGCGATCGCAGCCTGCTCAAGGTCGGGGTGAAGATCGTCACCTTCGTGACCCAGAGCGCGGACGGCACGCTGACGGCGCAGTCCATCTCCGCCGGCAAGGATGGCGTGAAGCCGCCCATGTAGCCGGCCACAAAAAAGGCGACCTGTTCAGGTCGCCTTTTTCATTTCAGCTCAAGCCTTACTGGCCCGAGTAGATCTGGTCGAAGATCCCGCCATCGTTGAAGTGGGTCTTCTGCACGGTGCGCCAGTCGCCGAAGGTCTTCTCGACCGACAGGAAGTCGACTTTCGGGAAACGGTCGGTGTACTTGGCCAGTACCGCCGGGTCACGTGGACGCAAGTAGTTGGCGGCCGCGATTTCCTGACCTTGCGGCGACCACAGGAATTTCAGGTATTCCTCGGCAGCGGCGCGGGAGCCTTTCTTCTCGACCACTTTGTCGACCACCGACACTGGCGGCTCGGCTTCGGCGGAGACGCTTGGGTAGATGACTTCGAACTGGTCGCGGCCGAACTCGCGGGCGATCATTTCGGCTTCGTTTTCGAAGGTCACCAGCACGTCACCGATCTGGTTGGTCATGAACGTGGTCGTCGCGGCGCGGCCACCGGTATCCAGCACCGGTGCCTGCTTGAACAGCTTGCCGACGAAGTCTTTCGCCTTGTTCTCGTCACCACCGTTTTTCAGCACGTAGCCCCAGGCCGACAGGTAGGTGTAGCGGCCGTTGCCCGAGGTTTTCGGGTTGGGCACGATCACTTGCACGCCATCCTTGAGCAGGTCCGGCCAGTCTTTCAGGGCTTTCGGGTTGCCTTTGCGCACGATGAACACGGTGGCCGAGGTGAACGGCGCGCTGTTGTTCGGCAGGCGGGTGACCCAGTCCTTCGGCACCAGTTGGCCGTTATCGGCGAGGGCGTTGATGTCGGTGGCCATGTTCATGGTGATGACGTCAGCCGGCAGGCCATCGATCACCGAACGGGCTTGCTTGCTCGAACCGCCGAAAGACATCTGCACGGTGATGTTTTCGTTGTGTTCGGCCTGCCAGTGTTTCTGGAACGCAGTGTTGTAGTCCTTGTAGAAATCGCGCATCACGTCGTAGGACACGTTAAGCAGGGTCGGTGCGGCCTGAGCCACGCTGCCGAAGGCAAGACCAGCGGCGAGAAGTGAGGCGCCAAAGAGTTTTTTCACTGCGCATTCCTTGTTCTGTAGGGGTGTTTTTTTACAAAGATGAGGCCAATTGCCAGCGACTATAGCGGGGCGCGCATAGTCGTTTAAAGATTAAAAAGAACTTTGCTTATTCCATTTTCTTGAACAGCGCATTGCCGCAACGGGAGCAGAACGACGCTTCCTGTTCATGGCTGCTTTTCTTGCACACGGGGCAGTCGTGTTGCCGCTGACCGCCGCGCATGGCGGTGGCCAGTTCAGCGGTGAAAATCCCGGTCGGCACGGCGATGATCGAATAACCGGTGACCATCACCAGCGACGAAATCACCTGTCCCAGTACGGTCCTCGGCACGATGTCGCCGTAACCCACGGTGGTCAGCGTCACGATAGCCCAATAGATGCCTTTGGGAATGCTGGTGAAGCCATGTTCCGGGCCTTCGACCACGTACATCAGGGTGCCGAACACCGTGACCAAGGTGCAGACGCTGAGCAGGAACACGAGGATTTTCTGCTTGCTGCCGCGCAGGGCATCGAGCAGGTAATGCGCCTGTTTCAGGTACGGCCCGAGTTTGAGTACGCGGAAGATCCGCAGCATCCGGATCACCCGGATGATCAGCAGGTACTGGGCATCGCTGTAATACAGCGCGAGGATGCCCGGCACGATCGCCAGCAAGTCCACCAGCCCATAGAAACTGAAGGCGTAGCGCAAAGGCTTGGGCGAGCAGTACAGGCGCAGCAGGTACTCGCCGAGGAAGATGATCGTGAAGCCCCATTCGATGTACGCCAGCACATTGGCGTAGTTCTGGTGGACTTCATCGATGCTGTCGAGGATCACGATCACCAGACTGGCGAGAATGATCAGCAGCAGGGTCTTGTCGAAACGGCGGCCGGCCACCGTATCGGTCTGGAAAATGATCACGTACAGGCGATCACGCCACGTGTTGTTGCCGTTCATGCATATCGCCTTGGCCATCAATCAGCGCAGCCTAGGTTGATTCTCCCCGTTAGCGCAAGGCGTGACGTTGATCTCCGGTTGGCGCATCAGGCGAATGCCGGTACGCAGCAGCCAGCAGGCAAGAATGAACGGTGCCGTGAGGGTCGCCAGACCCAGGGCACTGAACAGCGGCGTCAGCAGCAGCGCCAGGCCGATGCCGAACAGCGGCAGCCAAGGTTGCTGGCGCTGCGCACTGAAGGCGAGGGCGGCGAGGACGGCGTTGTAGCCGCCCAGGCCCAGCAGCGCGACCTGGCTGTCGTGGTGCAACAGACTGGAACCCAGACCGATTACCGAAGCCAGCAGCGCCCAGGCAAAGGCCCGTCGATCGGCGATCAGCAAACCGGCAGCGATCAATCCACCAGCCAACGGATGGTCGAGGAACATCACCTGACCGAAGCCTTTCAGGGCGGCACCGAGCAGGTTTACGGTATTCAGTTCAAGCGCCGGAGCTGGCGTCGAAGGCTCGGCGAAACACAGGAACACCCAGCTCAGCAGCACGAATGGTGCGGTGTAGGCCGGCAGGTACTCGGTGAGGCGTGCGCGCTTGAGCCACTGCTGCGTGATCATCGCGCTCAGCCCCCCGGCCGCCAGAATCAGCGGCGGCAGCATCGGCGACCAAGGGAAATACAGGCTCAGCAACAGGCCGACCAGCACGCCGTTGTAGCTGAACAGTCCGGCCTGGCGATCCGCCTTGGCGTAGTTGCGCCGTTGCGCGGTGAGCAATCCGGCGACCGCGCCGAGCAGCGCGCCGGCGAACAGCACCGGCGCGGTGAATAAAATGGCCAGAAGGCACAGGAGTCCACACAGCGGATGACGCTGGAGGAAGATTTGACTGAAGCCGTTGAGCAAAGCCTCGGCCCAGTCAGGGCAGTGGGTGTTGAAATGATTGGCAGGCATGGCAGGTCATTCGGTACTGATCGTTCCCACGCTCTGCGTGGGAATGCCTCAAAGGACGCTCTGCGTCTGCTCTTGGGACGCAGAGCGTCCCGGGCCGCATTCCCACGCGGAGCGTGGGAACGATCTTGGTCAGTGGTTAAATCAATGTTTCGATCCGCAGCGAATTAGTCGACCCCGGCTGGCCAAACGGCACACCCGCAGTGATCAGCAACGTATCGCCGCGCTCGGCCATTCCTTGAGCCTGAGCGATTTCCAGCGCGGTCGAGCACACCTCATCCACCTGACGCAGCCGATCATTGACCACCGAATGAATGCCCCACGCCACGCTGAGACGGCGGGCGGTCTGCAGGTTCGGCGTCAGGTTGAGGATCGGCGCTTTTGGCCGTTCCCGTGCTGCACGCAGACTCGATGCGCCGGACTCGCTGTAATTGACCAGCACCGCCACCGGCAGCACGTTGCTGATCCGGCGGATCGCGCAGCTGATCGCATCGGACACGGTCGCTTCGGCTTTCGGCCGGCTGACGTCGAGTTGGGTCTGGTAGTCCGGACCGTTCTCCACCTGGCGGATGATCTTGCTCATCATCTGCACGGCTTCCAGCGGGTACTCGCCGGACGCGGTTTCTGCCGACAGCATCACCGCATCGGCGCCTTCGGCCACGGCGTTGGCAACGTCGGTGACTTCGGCGCGGGTCGGCGCCGGGGAGAAGCGCATCGACTCGAGCATCTGCGTCGCCACCACCACCGGTTTGCCGAGCTGGCGGCAAGTGGTGATGATGTTTTTCTGGATCTGCGGCACGCTTTCGGCCGGCACTTCCACGCCCAGGTCGCCGCGGGCAACCATGATCGCGTCGCTCAGTTCGGCGATCTCGCGCAGTTGCTCGACGGCCGATGGCTTCTCGATTTTCGCCATCAGGAACGCCTTGTCGCCGATCAGCGCGCGGGCCTCGACGATGTCTTGCGGACGCTGCACGAACGACAGTGCGACCCAGTCCACACCCAGCTCCAGACCGAAGCTCAGGTCGCGACGATCCTTGGTGGTCAGCGGGCTCAGGTCGAGTACCGCTTGCGGCACGTTCACGCCTTTGCGATCCGACAGTTCGCCGCCATTGAGCACGGTGGTGTCGATCGCGTCGGTGTATTTGGTCACGACCCGCAGGCGCAGTTTGCCGTCATCCAGCAGCAGATCCATCCCGGCTTCCAGCGCGGCGATGATCTCCGGATGCGGCAGATTCACCCGGCGTTCGTCGCCCGGTGTTGCGTCCAGATCGAGGCGGAAGGCCTGACCGCGATGCAACTGAACCTTGCCGTCAGCGAACTTGCCGACCCGCAGTTTCGGCCCTTGCAGGTCCATCAGGATCCCGAGCGGGTAGTTGAGCTGGCGCTCGACTTCGCGGATCCACTGATAGCGCTTGGCGTGGTCGGCGTGATCGCCGTGGCTGAAGTTGAGGCGGAAGATATTGACCCCGGCCTCGACCAGCTCGCGGATGTCTTCGATGCCGTCGACGGCAGGCCCGAGGGTGGCGAGGATTTTGACCTTTTTATCAGGCGTCATGATTTAGAGCTCTCGAGGATCAGGATGGCGCGGAAGTCGTTGACGTTGGTGCGGGTCGGCTCGGTGACGATCAGCGCATCGAGCGCCTCGAAGTAGCCGTAACCGTTGTTGTTATCCAGCTCGTCGCTGGCGCTCAGACCCAGGGCGGCGGCGCGGGCGTAGCTGTCCGGGGTCATGATTGCGCCGGCGTTGTCTTCCGAGCCGTCGATGCCGTCGGTGTCACCGGCCAGCGCGTAGACGCCGGGCTGGCCCTTGAGGCTGTCGGTGAGGCTGAGGAGGAATTCGGCGTTGCGTCCGCCACGGCCATTGCCGCGCACGGTCACCGTGGTTTCGCCGCCGGAGAGAATCACGCACGGCGCCGCCAGCGGCTGGCCGTGATGAATGATCTGGCGCGCGATGCCGGCGTGGACTTTCGCCACTTCGCGGGATTCGCCTTCCAGGTCGCCGAGGATCAGCGTGCTGAAACCGGCCTGACGACATTTCACTGCCGCGGCATCCAGCGATTGCTGAGGGCGGGCGATCAACTGGAAGTGACTGCGGGCCAGGCTCGGATCACCGGGTTTGACGGTTTCCGATTCCGGGCTTTGCAGCCAGGTGCGCACGGAGGCCGGAATCTCGATGCCGTAGCGCTTGATGATGGCCAGCGCTTCGGCGCTGGTGCTCGGGTCGGCCACGGTCGGGCCGGAGGCGATGACCGTGGCGAGGTCGCCCGGTACATCGGAAATCGCATAGGTATAAACAGTCGCCGGCCAGCAGGCCTTGCCCAGGCGTCCGCCCTTGATCGCCGAGAGGTGCTTGCGCACGCAGTTCATCTCGCCGATGGTCGCGCCGGATTTGAGCAGGGCTTTGTTGATCGATTGTTTGTCGGCCAGGGTGATGCCTTCGGCCGGCAGCGCCAGCAGGGCAGAGCCGCCGCCGGACAACAGGAAGATCACGCGGTCGTCTTCGGTCAGGTTGCTGACCAGTTCCAGCACGCGTTTGGCCACGGCCAGACCGGCAGCGTCCGGCACCGGGTGCGCGGCTTCGACCACTTCGATTTTTTCGCACGGGGCGCCGTGACCGTAGCGGGTCACCACAAGGCCCGAGACTTCACCTTCCCAGCAGCGCTCGACCACTTGCGCCATGGCAGCGGCAGCCTTGCCGGCGCCGATGACGATCACGCGACCGCTGCGATCGGCAGGCAGATGAGCTTCGAGGACCTGGTTCGGATGGGCCGCGTCGATGGCTGTGGCAAACAGCTCGCGCAGCAGTTGTTGCGGATCGACCGACATGGCGGGCTCCCAATCTTATTGTTCTTGGTTAGTGCAGGTGATCGTTCCCACGCTCTGCGTGGGAATGCCTCAATGGACGCTCTGCGTCCGCTTCGGCAGGGACGCGGAGCGTCCCGGGCTGCATTCCCACGCAGAGCGTGGGAACGAGCGACGGGGCAGGGCTTACTTCTTGTCGCGAATCGAGAAGTTGGCCATGTGTTCCAGGCCCTTGATCAGCGCCGAGTGGTCCCAGTTACTGCCACCGATGGCCGCGCAGGTGCTGAACACTTGCTGGGCGTTGGCGGTGTTCGGCAGGTTGATGTTCAGCTCCTTGGCGCCTTGCAGGGCCAGGTTCAGGTCCTTCTGGTGCAGGCTGATGCGGAAGCCCGGATCGAAGGTGCCCTTGATCATGCGGTCGCCGTGCACTTCGAGGATCTTCGAGGAGGCGAAACCGCCCATCAGCGCTTCACGCACCTTGGCTGGATCGGCACCGTTTTTCGAAGCGAACAGCAGGGCTTCGGCCACGGCCTGAATGTTCAGGGCAACGATGATCTGGTTCGCCACCTTGGCGGTCTGACCGTCGCCATTGCCGCCGACCAGGGTGATGTTCTTGCCCATGGCCTGGAACAGCGGCAGTGCGCGTTCGAAGGCATCGGCATCGCCACCGACCATGATGCTCAGGGTCGCGGCCTTGGCACCGACTTCACCACCGGACACCGGAGCGTCGAGGTATTGCGCGCCTTTCTCGTTGATCTTCGCCGCGAAAGCCTTGGTGGCAGTGGGCGAGATCGAGCTCATGTCGATCACGACCTTGCCTTTGCCGATGCCGGCCGCAACGCCGTCGGCACGGAACAGCACGTCATCGACCTGCGGGGTATCCGGCACCATGACGATGATGAATTCAGCTTCCTGGGCCACTTCGCGTGGGTTGGCCAGAGCGACGGCGCCAGCGGCGACCAGGTCGGCAGGGGCGGCGTCGTGGTGCGCCGACAGGAACAGGCTGTGACCGGCTTTCTGCAGGTTCGCCGCCATTGGGTGGCCCATGATGCCGGTGCCGATGAATCCGATTTTAGCCATGAGAAAATCCTCTTGTTTTTGTCTTGCTCAAGCAAATAGGGGGCAGCTCATTGTGGGAGTGAGCTTGCTCACGAATGCGGTGGAACATTCAATATCCGTGTTGACTGAACCACCGCATTCGGGAGCAGGCTCGCTCCCACAGGGTTTTGCATTGTTCTTAAATCGCGTTGTGGGTCTTCAGCCAGCCGAGGCCTGCTTCAGTGGTGGTCAGCGGTTTGTACTCGCAGCCGACCCAGCCCTGATAACCGATGCGATCAAGGTGTTCGAACAGGAAGCGGTAGTTGATCTCGCCAGTGCCCGGCTCGTTGCGGCCCGGGTTGTCGGCCAGCTGCACATGGTTGATCTCGGCCAGGTGCGATTGCAGGGTGCGGGCCAGATCGCCTTCCATGATTTGCATGTGATAGATGTCGTATTGCAGGAACAGATTGGCGCTGCCGACCTGCTCGCGAATCGACAGGGCCTGCGCCGTGTTGTTCAGGTAGAAGCCCGGGATGTCGCGGGTGTTGATCGCTTCCATCACCAGTTTGATACCGACGGCTTGCAACTTGTCGGCGGCGTACTTGAGGTTGGCGACGAAGGTCTTTTCAACGGTGGCATCGTCCACGCCCTGCGGACGGATACCGGCCAGGCAGTTGACCTGGGTGTTGCCCAGAACCTGCGCGTAAGCGATGGCCAGATCGACCCCGGCACGGAACTCTTCGACCCGGTCCGGCAGGCACGCGATACCGCGCTCGCCCTTGGCCCAGTCACCGGCCGGCAGGTTGAACAGCACTTGGGTCAGACCGTTGGCGTCGAGTTTGGCCTTGATTTCGGCAGAGCTGAAATCGTACGGGAACAGGTACTCTACACCGCTGAAGCCAGCCTTGGCGGCGGCGTCGAAACGGGCAAGGAAATCCTGTTCGGTGAACAGCATGGACAGGTTGGCTGCGAAACGCGGCATGGTGGTCTCCCGTTCTAGATTCTCGTTCCCACGCTCTGCGTGGGAATGCCTCTATGGACGCTCTGCGTCCGCTTTGGGACGCAGAGCGTCCCCGGCTGCGTTCCCACGCAGAGCGTGGGAACGATCAAGCAATAGCAATCAATCGAGCAACGAAATCGCGGTAGGCGCATCGTTGCCGACCAGCGCCAGGTCTTCGAATTCGTTGACGGCGTTGATCTCGGTCCCCATGGAGATGTTGGTCACACGCTCCAGAATGATCTCGACGATCACCGGCACCTTGAACTCTTCGATCAGCTGTTCGGCCTTGCGCAGGGCAGGGGCGATGTCAGCCGGTTCGAACACACGCAGTGCCTTGCAGCCCAGGCCTTCGGCGACTGCGACGTGGTCGACACCATAACCGTTGAGTTCCGGCGCGTTCAGGTTATCGAAGGACAGCTGCACGCAGTAGTCCATATCGAACCCGCGCTGGGCCTGACGGATCAGCCCCAGGTACGAGTTGTTCACCACGACGTGGATGTACGGCAGTTTGAACTGAGCGCCGACCGCCAGTTCTTCGATCATGAACTGGAAGTCATAGTCCCCCGACAGGGCCACGACTTTACGGTTCGGATCGGCCTTCACCACGCCCAGCGCTGCCGGAATGGTCCAGCCCAACGGGCCGGCCTGGCCGCAGTTGATCCAGTGACGCGGCTTGTAGACGTGCAGGAACTGCGCGCCGGCAATCTGCGACAGACCGATGGTGCTGACGTAGCAGGTGTCCTTGCCGAACACCTGGTTCATTTCTTCGTAAACGCGCTGCGGCTTGACCGGCACGTTGTCGAAGTGGGTCTTGCGATGCAGGCTGGCTTTGCGCTGCTGGCAGTCTTGCAGCCAGGCAGAGCGGTTTTTCAGCTTGCCGGCGGCTTGCCATTCACGGGCGACTTCGATGAACACGGTCAGCGCGGCTGCGGCGTCGGAAACGATGCCCAGGTCCGGGGTGAACACGCGGCCGATCTGGGTCGGTTCGATGTCGACGTGAATGAACTTGCGGCCTTCGGTGTAAACGTCGACCGAGCCGGTGTGACGGTTGGCCCAGCGGTTGCCGACGCCCAGTACCACGTCGGATTTCAGCATCGTGGCGTTGCCGTAACGGTGCGAAGTCTGCAGACCGACCATGCCGACCATCAACGGGTGATCGTCAGGAATGGTGCCCCAGCCCATCAGGGTCGGGATAACCGGAATGCCGGTCAGCTCGGCGAATTCAACCAGCAGCTCGCTGGCGTCGGCGTTGATGATGCCGCCGCCGGCCACCAGCAATGGACGCTCGGCCTGATCGAGCAGGGCCAGCGCTTTTTCAACTTGCACGCGGGTAGCGGTCGGCTTGGCCAGCGGCAGTGGCTGGTAAGCGTCGATGTCGAATTCGATTTCAGCCATCTGCACGTCGAACGGCAGGTCGATCAGCACCGGGCCTGGACGGCCGGAGCGCATTTCGTAGAAGGCTTTCTGGAAGGCGTAAGGCACCTGGCCCGGCTCCAGAACGGTGGTCGCCCACTTGGTCACCGGCTTGACGATGCTGGTGATGTCGACGGCCTGGAAGTCTTCCTTGTGCATACGGGCGCGGGGTGCTTGCCCGGTGATGCAGAGGATCGGGATCGAGTCCGCGGAGGCGCTGTACAGACCGGTGACCATGTCGGTACCGGCCGGGCCGGAAGTACCGATGCACACGCCGATGTTGCCGGCCTTGGTGCGGGTGTAGCCCTCGGCCATGTGCGAGGCGCCTTCAACGTGGCGAGCGAGGACGTGATCGATGCCACCGACTTTCTGCAGGGCGGAGTACAGCGGGTTGATTGCAGCGCCTGGAATGCCAAAAGCGGTATCAACCCCTTCACGGCGCATCACCAGAACGGCGGCTTCGATTGCTCTCATTTTGCTCATGGTTTTGTGCCTCTTTACGTTTTGTAATTGTATACAAGTGGCTTTGCGCAGAGTGTATTCACGGCGGACGGCGCAGGTCAATCCATTTTCTCAAGCGCCTGTTTCATTCGTCGGAAGCCTGTTCTGCTGTGGCTTTTCGTCGCATGGGGCGCTTTTCGAGAATTATTGTATACAAAAAAATTATTCATTGTGTTCTATTTGTTGCATCGGGCTGCGGCAGAAAAGCGCAGCCCAACGACTTTCCCAATAACAAAATGAGGACGGCACCATGAGCGCTTTAACCTTGAAAGTCGCAGTCAAGCTGGTCAACGAAGCCATCAGCGCAGGGCGGGCCATCTCCGCTGCGCCGCTGACCATCGCGGTACTGGATACCGGCGGCCATCTGGTCACCCTGCAACGCGAAGACGGCGCCAGCCTGCTGCGCCCGAACATCGCCATCGGCAAAGCCTGGGGCGCCATCGCGCTTGGCAAAGGCTCACGCCTGCTGGCGCTGGACGCGCAACAACGCCCGGCGTTCATCGCCGCACTTAACAGCATGGGGCAGGGCAGCGTCGTGCCGGCACCGGGTGGTGTGTTGATTCGTGATCAGGCGGGGAACGTGCTGGGCGCGATCGGCATCAGCGGCGATCTGTCGGACATCGATGAGCAGGTGGCAATCAAGGCCGTAGAGGCCCTGGACCTGCGGGCGGATGCGGGGGTAGCGGCCTGAGTGGCTAAAACCGAATAGTCGCTGAAACGTACAAGCCCGCCCTCACAGGATGATGTGAGGGCGGGCTTGTTTGTGTCTGGAGGTGCGGACTTCAGTCCGGCTCGCAGCCCTTGAGCACCAACCGGATGATGGTTTGTGCTGCTGCTTCATAGTCGGCTTCGTCGAGCTTGTCCTTGCCGGTGACGGCGGAGATCTGCCAGTCGAAGTCGGCGTAGGTCTGGGTCGCGGCCCAGATGCTGAACATCAGGTGGTTGGGGTCGATCGGGGCGATCTGGCCGCGGTCGATCCAGGTCTGGATGCAGTCGATGTTGTGCTTGGCCTGGCCGTTGAGCTGCTCGACCAGGTCGGCGCTCAGGTGCGGGGCGCCGTGCATGATTTCGCTGGCGAACACCTTGGAGGCGAAGGGCAGGTCGCGGGAGATGCGGATCTTCGAGCGGATGTAACCGCTCAGCACTTCGCTCGGTACGCCGTCCGGGTTGAACGGAGTCGAGGCCTGCAGGATCGGCACGATGATACTTTCCAGCACCTCGCGGTAGAGGTTTTCCTTGGACTTGAAGTAGTAATAGACGTTGGGCTTGGGCAGTCCTGCCTTGGCGGCGATGTCGCTGGTTTTGGTGGCAGCGAAGCCCTTGTCGGCAAACTCTTCACTGGCTGCACGCAGGATCAGTTCTTTGTTGCGCTCGCGGATTGTGCTCATAAACCCGGTGGTTCCTTGCCTGTTCTGGCGGTTGCGCATGGTAGCACCGGCCTCGCGCGGCGCTCAACAATGCCCCGTGTGGCCTGCAGTCGCGGTATGCTGCGCGGCATTATTCACATAAGGAAACAAGATTCATGGCAGGAAGCAGTTTGCTGGTGCTGATCGACGACATCGCTACCGTTCTGGACGACGTTGCGTTGATGACCAAAATGGCTGCCAAGAAGACCGCCGGTGTGCTCGGCGACGACTTGGCGCTCAATGCCCAGCAGGTCTCCGGCGTACGTGCGGAGCGGGAAATTCCCGTCGTTTGGGCGGTGGCCAAGGGTTCTTTCGTCAACAAATTGATCCTGGTGCCGTCGGCGCTGGCGATCAGTGCGTTCGTGCCGTGGCTGGTGACGCCGCTGTTGATGGTCGGTGGCGCCTACCTGTGTTTCGAAGGTTTCGAAAAACTCGCGCACAAGTTCCTGCACAGCAAGGCCGAAGACGAAGCCGAGCACGCCCAGTTGGTTGAAGCCGTGGCTGATCCGGCAACCGATCTGGTGGCGTACGAGAAGGACAAGATCAAAGGCGCAATCCGCACTGACTTCATCCTCTCGGCGGAAATCATCGCCATCACCCTCGGCACCGTGGCCGATGCTTCGCTGACCCAGCAAGTGATCGTGATGTCGGGCATCGCCATTGTCATGACCGTGGGCGTTTACGGTCTGGTGGCGGGTATCGTCAAACTCGATGACCTCGGCCTGTGGCTGACCCAGAAGCCCGGGCAGATGGCCAAAAGCATCGGCAACGGCATCTTGCGCGCTGCGCCGTACATGATGAAAAGTCTGTCGGTAATCGGCACCGCAGCGATGTTCCTGGTCGGTGGCGGCATCCTGACCCACGGCGTACCGGTGGTGCATCACTGGATCGAAAGCGTCGGCGCAGCGGCCGGTGGCGCCGGGTTTGTGGTGCCGATGCTGTTGAACGGCGTGGCGGGGATCATCGCGGGTGCGGTGGTGCTGGCGGGCGTGTCCGTGATCGGCAAAGTCTGGAAAGCCCTGAAAGGCTAAATCCTGAAGCAAACAAAAAGGCCATTCGACTCGCATCGAATGGCCTTTTTTTGTGGCTGGCGTTTTTACTCGGCGATCTGCAACTTGCGCGACTCGGTGTAGACGTAGCGCACCTTCTCGTACTCGAACGGTGAGTTCAGCTGACCGTAGCGGAAGCTGGTCTGGTAACGCTTGTCGACGCCACGCAGTACCCACACTTCGGGGTGGTTGGAGCTGACTTCCGAGACATTGAGGAAGTTGATCGCGGACTCGGCGGTGTAGTCCACAGCCAGGCCTGCGGTGTCGCGCAGGTTCGACGGGCCGAGAATCGGCAGCACGAAGTAAGCACCGCCCGGTACGCCGTAGAAGCCCAGGGTCTGGCCGAAGTCTTCGCTTTGACGCGGCAGGCCCATTGCGGTGGCCGGATCCCAGAGCCCGGCGATGCCGATGGTGGTGTTGAGCAGCAGGCGCGCGGTGGTTTCCATCGAGCGCTTGCCCTTGAACTGCAACAGGCTGTTGACCAGGTTCGGCACGTCGCCAATGTTGTTGAAGAAGTTGCTCACACCGGTGCGCACGAAGCTCGGAGTGATGTAGCGATAGCCATCGACCACCGGCAGGAACACCCATTGGTCGAAGCGGTAGTTGAAGTGGTAGACGCGGCGGTTCCACTCTTCCAGCGGGTCGTAGACGTTCAGCGCGCTGAGGGTCGAGCGCTCGAATTCGCGCTGATCCAGTCCCGGGTTGAACTTGAGTTTGGACAGCGGCTCCTTGAAGCCGTCGCTGTCGATGACCACCGGTGCATTGGCTTTGCTGTTGTCGGCCTGGGCCATACCTGCACTGAGGAGCGCTGCAATCAGCAGGAGATATTTAGCCACGGAAGAACTCCAGCATGGCGTCGCTGTTGACGCGGTAGTTAAGGTTGCCGCAATGGCCGCCCAGCGGGTAAACGGTCAGGCGATCGCCGAAAGTCCGGCGCAGGAAACCGAGGTCGCCCGGGCCGAGGATCACGTCGTCGGCGTTGTGCATGACGGCGATTTTCGGGCTGTCGTGCAGGTAATCCTTCAATGCGTACAGGCTCACCTGATCGATCAGTTGCAGCAGGCTGCCGCCGTCGGTGCGGGCGCGCCACATCGGGATCACCTGTTCGGTGAGGTAGCAGTCGAAATCGCATTGCAGCGCACGCTTGAGGAACGGCGTGAGGCTGGTGCCTTCGGTGATCGGGAATTTCGGCGGGGTGATCAGGCCGCGGCGGTTGATCAAGTCCGAAGTGAATGCGATATCCGCCGCCGAGAAACGGAACGAGGTGCCGATCAGCATCGCCATCTGTTCGTTGCTCAGGTGTTGCTTGGACTGCTGGAAGTCGTAGAGCAGTGCATCGTTGAGGTCGATGTAGCCCTTTTGCTGGAAGTAGCGGGTCAGTTTGCTCAGCACCAGTTCATAGAAGGTGGTGCTGTTGTTGATGCCCTTGACCTCGGTCTGCACCAGCTTGTCGAGGTTGGTGATCGAGGTGTAGAGGTTGACCGGCGGATTCAGCAGCAGGACTTTCTTGAAGTTGAAGCTGCGCCGGGTTTCATCCAGATGGGCCACGAACGCTGCGTCCAGTGCGCCGAGGCTGTAGCCGCTGAGGTAATAGTCGGTGACCGGCAGTTTCGGGTTCTGCGCCCGCACGGCCTGCATCACCCGGTACATGTCTTCGGCGTCTTCCTTGGTCACGCCGGGGGTGGCGAAACGCGAGGCGGCGCTCATGAAGTCGAAGCTGGTCGGCGATGACAGCTGCACCACGTGGTAGCCGGCCTTGTAATAAAGCTTCTTCAAGTACTCGTTGAGCGTGCTGTCGTAGCGCGCGCCGGTGCCGGCGATCAGGAAGATCAGCGGGGCGGCCTTGTCCTGGGTGGCGATGCGGTAAGTCAGTTTTTTCACCGGCCAGAAATTGTCCGGCAGGATGAATTCGCGCTCGGGGCGCAGGGTGACGCTGCGATCGGTCTGATCGATGTCGTCGTCCAGTGGCAGTTCAGGGCGCAAGTCCGGCGGCGTAGTGGCGATGGTCGCCTCGAACGGATTGGTCAGGGGATAGCCATAGCTGGCGGCGTCGATATCCACCGCCAGCGCGGACGCACTCAGAATAAGGCCGCCAAACAGGGCGGCGAAGCGCAAGGAACGGAGCATGACTAGATCCCTTAGAGGAAGGTGCCGAATGAGGTTCGCAGGCTATGACCACCGGGTTTGCGCCAAAGTGCCATGCCACGGCACCAAACTGACGGAATTCGGAGTAATAGTAGCCGGACGATACACTTTGCACGAAATGAATGACCAGTTAAGAGTTGTTAGCCCTTGCGTATGCGCGGCGGCAGATTAAGCTGGCCGCCGATTTCATCGATTGGAGTGTTCCATGTCCCGCCGCTTGCCCGTGATTCTGCTGCTCGTTCTGTTGCCGTTGTGGCTGGCCGCCAGTTATGGCGCGCGTTATGGCTTCATGGAGGACGCGCAGTGGGTGGGCATCTGCGTGGATGAGGCGAGCCGCTGGGAATGCTCGGTGCGCTCGAACCTGGGCCTGATGATTCATTTCCAGATGCTGGGCTGGGCGGCGGTCGCGGCTGCGGTGATCGGCTTTGTCGTGCCGGGACGGGCAGGGTGGTGGCTGGCGGTGCTGGCGCTGGTATTCGGGTTGCCGGCGCTGGCGCTGTACAACACGACGCTGGCGGTGTTTGCGGTGGTGATTGCCGGGTTGCGACTGGTCCGGGAATCCCGCGAGGCCTGATCGTCAGTCATCGCGGGCATTCCCTGTGAATCAGCCCTTGCGAACCCGCAGGCAGCGCCAAAGTGCAGCCACCATCAACACGCTGACCAGCGCCCAGCCCCACGCCTGCTGATTCTGCAATCCTTCACGGAACAGCTGCGGCGCAATGCCGGCGCCGATGATGAAGGTCAGCAGGGCGATCTCCCGCCGGGCCACGGGCACCGGGCGGCACAGGTAAACCAGCGCCGGCAGGATGAACGCCACGCTCGGAAAACTGCGATAGCGCGGATCGAACACCAACTCGAGCATCATCACCGCAGCAGCGAACCCCGCTGCCGCGACCAGCCAGCCGGCCCGTCGCTCGAAAGCGTTGAACGCCCGTTCACGCCAGCCATTGCGGGCGCTCAAGGTCAGCGCGGCATGGGCCAGCACCAACAGATTCAGAGCCGTCAGCAACCCGACCCACAGCCATTCGCTGGCAAACCGCGTGGTCACCCGCGCCAGATCTCCCCAGGCGCCGATCGAACAGGCGGCGAGGGCGCCGAGCAGCGGCAGGATCAGTGCCGAACGCGTCGTACGAACCCGACCGCCCAGCAGTAATGTTCCGAGGAAAATCAGCCCGCCGACCGCCAGCCACTGCGACCAGTAGGGTACGTTCGACACCGGACCGGCCAACACGCCCTTGTCCTGGCGATCCGCATCGAACAGCCCCCAGTAACCGCCGACCGCGCCTTCGCTGCCGCGCTTCCACGGCTGGTCGAACGCTTCGATCAGGTTGTAGCGCCAGCCTTCCTGTTCGGCGAGGGTGACAAAACCACGAATGAACTTGGCCTCGTTGACCCGGCTCGGCAGCGCGGTCTCACGCTGGCGGCCTTCGCTCGGCCAGCCGGTTTCGCCAATCATCACGTCCTTGGGCGCGAATTTGTTGCCGAACACCTGACGCACTTCCGCCACATGATGCAGCGCGGCGTCGATGTTCGACGGATCGTCTTCCCAGTACGGCAGTAAGTGAATGGTCAGGAAATTCACCGCCGGCGCGACTTCCGGGTGCTTGAGCCAGAATTCCCAGACATCGGCGTAGGTCACCGGCTGCTTGATGTGGCTCTTGACCTTGTTTATCAGCTTCACCAGCTGGGTCGCGGTGACCTCTTTGCGCAGCAAGGCCTCGTTGCCGACGATTACGGCGCTGACCACGTCCGGGTTGGCGTTGGCCGAGGCGATCAGCAGATCGACTTCCTTCTCTGTGTCCACAGGATTGCTGTTGACCCACGCGCCGATCATCAACTTCAAGCCGTGCTTGCGCGCCAGATCCGGCAGCGCTTCGAGGCCGGTCATGGAGTAGGTGCGGATGCATTCGAAACGGGTGGCGAGCAGGGCGAGGTCGGCGTCCATGCGCTCCGGGCGCAGTTTGAACGGCACGTCGAACGGCGACTGGTCTTTGTCGAACGGGGTGTAGGAGGCGCATTGCAGCTTGTGGGTCGGGGTGGCGACGTCCGGCAGGATCACCGGTTTGCCAAGGCCGTACCAGAAGCCGCACAGGGCAAACAGCCCGAGCAGGCAGGCGAACACATAAGGAAGAAAGGGGAAGCGGGAAGTCGCGGACATGGTCAGGCCGAGTGGCTGCAAAGCGACGCATGTTACCTGCATTTATAAGCAGGTTGGTGGCCCGCACGATTTTGACATGCAAAGTTCGGGCGGATTGTCTGGCGCCAAATATCCGGACGCAGTTAATGGCTTTCTGATGTCGTTTCTCGTTGCTTCGAGGTCGCTGGCAGAGCAGGTCTTATCGGGCGTCAGGTTGATGATCGAAACCGTCAGTACCCTTATTGATAATCCGGCTGATGTACTAACGAGTTTGCGGTCAGGCGTGATGGGGGCGCTGTGCACCATAACAATACGTTGACGATGCCCGGCATCCGTCGGGCGCAGCATTTCGGGGAAGTAACGATGAAGATGCGACGACTTTTAGGCGCAGGTGCCGCTCTGGTGCTTGCGATGGGCTCCACACTCGCCAGTGCTGAAACCAAGACCCTGAACATTGGTTACGTTGACGGCTGGTCCGACAGCGTCGCGACCACCCACGTGGCGGCCGAAGTGATCAAGCAGAAACTCGGCTACGACGTGAAACTGCAAGCCGTCGCCACCGGCATCATGTGGCAGGGCGTTGCCACCGGCAAACTCGACGCCATGCTCTCGGCCTGGCTGCCGGTGACCCATGGCGAATACTGGACCAAGAACAAGGATCAGGTCGTCGATTACGGCCCGAACTTCAAGGACGCGAAAATCGGTCTGATCGTGCCGGAGTACGTCAAGGCCAAGACCATCGAAGACCTGAAAACCGACGACTCCTTCAAGAAACGCATCGTCGGCATCGACGCCGGTTCAGGCGTGATGCTCAAGACCGATCAGGCGATCAAGGATTACGACCTGACCGGCTATCAACTCAAGGCCAGTTCCGGCGCCGGCATGATTGCCGAGCTGACCCGCGCCGAGAAGAAAAACGAATCCATCGCCGTTACCGGCTGGGTACCGCACTGGATGTTCGCCAAGTGGAAACTGCGCTTCCTCGACGACCCGAAAGGCGTGTACGGCGCGGCTGAAACCGTGAACAGCATCGGCAGCAAGGAACTGGCGACCAAGGCGCCGGAAGTGGCCAAATTCCTGAAGAACTTCCAGTGGGCTTCGAAAGACGAAATCGGCGAAGTCATGCTGGCGATTCAGGACGGTGCAAAACCTGACGCAGCGGCCAAGGATTGGGTTGCCAAGCACCCTGAGCGTGTTGCCGACTGGACCAAGTGATTTAAGCCGAAGCGTCTAATCTGCGCTTCCCAGGGCCGCCCGACATGACAGTCGGGCGGCCTTTTTTGTTTGCCCACTATTAATAAGCAGGGATAGGCGTTTTCGGCGGGTCTGGAAATTGGCAAAAACGTCATGGCGTTCTACTACTAAGGTCGTCTGGAACCCGGCTCGCAGCCGCATACAGTGGATATGTTCCAAAAATAAAAATCTGTGCTGCGAGGATAAAAACAATGAACGACAGCATTTACCTCTCGATTCAGAACAGCCCGCGCTTCAAGGAGCTGGTCAAGAAAAGAGAAAGGTTCGCCTGGATACTCTCGGCGATCATGCTCGGGCTCTACTCCGGCTTCATCCTTCTGATCGCGTACGGGCCGCAAGTGCTCGGCACGAAAATCAGTCCCGAATCGTCCATCACCTGGGGCATCCCGATCGGTGTCGGGCTGATTATCTCGGCCTTCATCCTGACCGGCATTTACGTGCGCCGCGCCAATGGCGAGTTCGACGACCTGAACAACGCGATTCTCAAGGAGGCTCAGCAATGATCCGGCGTCTACTGGCTCTTTTGAGCATCGCAGCATTTGCTCCGGCCGTCTGGGCCGCTGACGCCCTGACCGGCGAAGTCCACAAACAACCACTCAACGTTTCCGCGATCGTCATGTTCGTGGCGTTCGTTGGCGCGACCCTGTGCATCACTTACTGGGCGTCCAAGCGCAACAACTCGGCGGCCGACTACTATGCGGCGGGCGGCAAGATCACCGGTTTCCAGAACGGTCTGGCGATTGCCGGTGACTACATGTCGGCGGCGTCCTTCCTGGGGATTTCCGCGCTGGTGTTCACCTCCGGCTATGACGGCCTGATCTACTCGATCGGTTTCCTGGTGGGCTGGCCGATCATTCTGTTCCTGATCGCCGAGCGCTTGCGCAACCTGGGCAAATACACCTTTGCCGACGTGGCGTCCTACCGCCTCGGGCAAACCCAGATTCGCACCCTGTCTGCCTGCGGTTCGCTGGTGGTGGTGGCGTTCTACCTGATCGCGCAAATGGTCGGTGCCGGCAAGCTGATCCAACTGCTGTTCGGTCTCGACTACCACGTTGCGGTGATTCTGGTCGGTATCCTGATGTGCCTGTACGTGCTGTTCGGCGGCATGCTGGCGACCACCTGGGTACAGATCATCAAAGCGGTGCTGTTGCTGTCCGGTGCCTCGTTCATGGCGCTGATGGTGATGAAGCACGTCAACTTCGACTTCAACACCCTGTTCTCCGAAGCCATCAAGGTCCACGCCAAGGGCGAAGCGATCATGAGCCCGGGCGGTCTGGTAAAAGATCCGATCTCGGCGTTCTCCCTGGGTCTGGCGCTGATGTTCGGTACCGCTGGCCTGCCGCACATCCTGATGCGCTTCTTCACTGTCAGCGATGCGAAAGAAGCTCGTAAGAGCGTGCTGTACGCGACTGGTTTCATCGGCTACTTCTACATCCTGACCTTCATCATCGGCTTCGGCGCGATTCTGCTGGTCAGCACCAACCCGGCCTTCAAAGATGCGGCGGGCGCTCTGCTCGGCGGCAACAACATGGCGGCGGTGCACCTGGCCAACGCCGTGGGTGGCAGCGTGTTCCTCGGCTTCATCTCGGCGGTGGCGTTCGCGACCATTCTGGCAGTAGTGGCCGGCCTGACCCTGGCCGGTGCTTCGGCGGTGTCTCATGACCTGTACGCCAGCGTGATCAAGAAGGGCAAGGCCAACGAGAAGGATGAGATCCGCGTTTCGAAGATCACCACCATCGCACTGGGCGTTCTGGCCATCGGCTTGGGCATCCTGTTCGAAAGCCAGAACATTGCGTTCATGGTTGGCCTGGCGTTCTCCATCGCAGCGAGCTGCAACTTCCCGGTGCTGCTGCTTTCGATGTACTGGAAGAAGCTGACTACCCGTGGCGCCATGATTGGCGGCTGGCTGGGTCTGGTGAGTGCGGTGGGTCTGATGATTCTTGGCCCGACCATCTGGGTGCAGATTCTGCATCATGAGAAGGCGATCTTCCCTTACGAGTATCCGGCGCTGTTCTCGATGATCATTGCGTTTATCGGGATCTGGTTCTTCTCCGTTACCGACAAGTCGGCGGCGGCTGAGAACGAGCGTGCGGCGTTCTTCCCGCAGTTTGTGCGTTCGCAGACTGGGTTGGGGGCTAGTGGGGCGGTTTCGCACTGAGGCTTTCAGGTTGAATATGTAGGTTGAGTTGAATGGAAATGCCCTGGTCGAGAGATTGGGGCATTTTTTTTGTGGGCGGTTATCGGATGTTCTTGGGGGGTGGGTGTATATCCGTTGCTGCGGTAACGGCTTCTTGGGGTTCCGCCCTTACGGCGGGTCACTTTTTCCAAACGCCGAAAAAGTAACCAAAAAGGCTTTACCCTGACGTACGGCCCTCGCTGTGGCTCGGGTTCCTTCGCTCCGGGATTGATCCGGGGGCATCGCCTACGGTTT